>SFMI01000001.1 GCA_004554425.1 Candidatus Saccharimonadota bacterium
CAGCGTAGTAATGTCTATTAAAGCTATAGCTGCCGATAAAGAGTATGATTTGAGCGCTTTCGCCGAAATTAGCGGCATAGACGACGCTGTGCTCGATTTACAAGAGGGCAGCTTAGAGGGCTTCATTTACAAGGGTATTAAGTATGGTACTATTGAAGGTGGTACCATTGCCGCTACTATTGGTAATACCAAAATAGTAGTTGCCGATTCGATTTATGTTACCGATCAAAAACCTGCCGCTATCAGCTTAAAGCCTTCTTCGGTTGAAAGCCATGATATTTTTAGCCAAGTTGATAATGAAGGCTCGCAGTATTTCATGCAATACGTTGCCGAAAAACAGTTACTTAGCCATTTCTCTCACATAAAGTACCACGCTGATTCTTCGAAGAAACAATACGATCCGATTTATTACTATGTTAACGAACAGCCTTTTATCGTTTACGCTACAGCTTATACTTCCGAAGATCCTACTAAAGGGCCTACTCCCACTATTAAAGATGGGCAAATTGGCGTAACTATTACCGACGATCCTAATGTGACGCTTTTAGATGTTGAATTTTTAGATCCTGAATCTATGGAAGCACTTGGTTTCCAAATTAAGGCTAGTGGTGACGATTACAAAATAACTGCCCAATATGGTCAAGGCGACCAAGCTATAAAGAGCGAGCCTGTAAAGTTGACTGTCGAAGCTGAAGGCATAAATAATGAACTTATCCAGTTTGCGGCCATAGAGGAAAGTAAAGAGCCTACTTCCTTTGTTCCTAGTATTATCGAGGCTAAGAAAACTAAGATTGACTTTAAGTTAAAACTTATGGGCTTTTCTAGTGTAAGTATTGGCATTAATGGATAAGAGGTATCTTTTTATACCGATCCTTTGGAAATTCCCACTGATGTAATTGCGCCTGATCAGTATCCCAATGTTGTAGAGCAAACTGAGTTCTCCAACTTGATTTACAAACAAGATGAACCTGGACTTAATGCTTACACCTTAAAAGCTGAAGACGCGCTGGAAGCTAATAAAATAGTTAAACTTTTCATTGAAGAAGTTGAAGGCGCTCCTCAGTATAATTTTATATCTATTACTACTTATTAGAGTGATAGTTTTGCAAACTAACTATAAGCGGCTGTACTTTTGGGCAAGTGTAGCTGCTTTTTTTTTGTTAAAGCGCTTGGCAGGAGGGCAGGCGCCTTGTTTGAAAATAAGTAGGTTATCATTATTCATGCCTGCGCTGGGCTGGCTCTTTTTTCGTGCCAAGTCGGCGGCGCTTGTCTCTTGTAAGCTATTTTCCGGCTGAAAAGTTGAGAAAAAGTTCACGAATTTTTCGCGTTTTTGGGCGCGGTTCAACTCTTTTTATATCTGAGAGGAACAGAAAATATGGCTAAGTCCGCCTGTAAGAATCTATATGGCTTTACTGCTTTTGCGGCTGTTGCCGGTTTGGCTTTATGTTTAACTGCCACCGGGTGCAGCGACGATACTTCTAATCCCAATCCTTTTGAGGCCAATCGCGGTACTGTCACATACAATTATACTAAAGCCGTAGCCAAAGCAGCCGAGCTCCCCGCCACCGCTGTCAAAGCTACCTATACTTTTAGTGCCGGTGATGCTTTGCTCTATGCTGTCGATGCTTCTATCGATAAAATTACAGATGAGGAAGCTACTGTCGGTGAAGCGGTATCCCGTACAGTTATTATAGAGCAAGTGCCTGCCGATGCCGACAAGGTTTCTGTTATGTATTTCGACGCTGAGGGTACCCCTGTAGGCTTAGGCGTAGACAGGCTCGATTGGAATTCCACAACTGCCGGTAAGGCTGCTGTTGTTGAACAGCCCGATATGGTAGACAGTACAATTATCGCTGCCCAGATCGCTTCCAAACAGATCGTTCCCCAGTTGGTGGCTTCAGCTCCTTGCGTAGATAAGGGCAATTATGTTTGGGTTAAACCTGTTTTGGCTTATAATAACAGTTTGGGGCAGTCGGTCACTTTCGATCTCAGCAGTTTTGCTACTTATTCTTTGAATAAAAAATATGCCGACCAACCCACTTTCCTGGAAGAAGCTAAGTATGCCTGGTATATGGGCAATAAGGCCGATTCTTTAGTAGCTGACGAAGATACTACTGAAGCTGATACTACTGAAGTAAGCGCTTCCGAGGCTACTCCTGGTTACTATAAGGCTGTCGAGTATGGCCAACAAGAAGTTACCGTATCTTTGACCGGTTTGGAAGTTTTGGGCGAGCTCGATCCCGTTACCGTCTATATTAGCGATGCTAAACTTACTGGTGTAACTATCGAGGGTGAAGATGACGTTTATGTCGTCGCTCCCGACTACACCTTTGGTCAAGAATCTTTATCTGTTCCTGGTGTAGGTACTCAAGCTATCCCCTTCAATACAGTATCCTTCAAAGCTATTGGCAACTATGTTGGTACCAACGGCCCTAGCTTTACTACCGATGCCAGCCAATACGTCAGCTGGGATGTAGAAGCCAGCGAAGGCATTACCGGTACCAAAGACGCTTTAGGTCACTATATCGTTACTTCCAAAGCTACTTCTTTGAAGAATATTGCCGTAAGTGCCAAATCTAATGGTGCTTCCGACAAGGTGACTTTGCACTCTTTACCCGCTAAAGCTGATGTTAAAGTTAATATCGCTGACAGAATAGCTTTGGGTGCCGTAGGCACTGGCACTGTCGAAGGTTTCTTCCTCGTTACGACCGACGAGGGTGACGTGGAAACTTCTAGCTTCAACGTTCCTGATTATAGCAAAGTCAAGATCAAAAACATTGTCTCTGACTTGGGCGACGCAAGCCAACCTACTGTAGCTAAAAACGAAAGTGCCGACGGCATTTACGTTGAATTTGATAAGGAAACACTAGGAACTGGCGTTAGCTTCGATACTATTTACGATACTATTTACAAAGACGGCAAGAAGATTAACAAGACTGTTAATACTAAAGTAATTGCAGTTAATGAGGATGAAGTCTAGGTTCTCATAAAATTTTCTACCTAAAAGGTGGCTGTCTCAGCTCTAACAATCTGGGGTTGCCCCTTTTTTTTAAGTTAGCATTATGTTTTGTAAGCGGACAAATGTTTGCTTTTAATACTCAATTTATATTAGAAAGGAATTTTTATGCGCAAGTTTTTTCTTAACAAACGCTCTTGGAAAGTTTTAGTTACTTTTCTTATAGTGTTGGGCTTGTGCACCGTTTTGAGTGCATGCTCCGACGATGACGAGTTGGCTAATCCCTCTCGCGCTTCTATTCTGGTAACTCACGAAATTTCTTCCGGTAAGGTAGGAGCTGCGGCTCGCGCTTTGGGTTCCGATATTCACAGTGTGATTTACTATTGTTACAATAGCCAAGGCGTACGCACTTTTGGCCCGGCTCAGTTGGTAAAAGCTCATCAAGTACTTTTGCAAGCCGTTCCGGTAGAATCAGTGTCCATTGGCATGACCTATTACAATAGCGACGGCCAGGCTTTGGCTTATTACAGTCAGCCGATCAGCCTCAATGTAGGCCAAGTTTACGAAATAACCAATCCAGAGTGGAAATATCTGGATGAAATCGACAATATGGTCGGTTTGGAGATCGCCCAAGACGATATGCGTTTGCATACCGGTGACGATGCCATTTTCTATGCTTTAGCTCTGTTTAAAGATGCTGAAAGCGGCAAAATTTATCCTCAGCTTTTCACCGGTATGTGCGATTGGAAGAGCAGCAATACTAAAGTTGCTTCTTTAACTAAGCAAACTGACGATGGTGAAAATACTTTAGGCAACGGCAAGTTCTACACTTTAGCTGCTGGCAGTGCTGACATAAGTGCTACTTTCCAAAAATATACTGATACCGTAACTTTAAATGTTACAGATGCCGATATTACAGAAGTAAAATTTGCTGAAACTGAGCTTACTTTGCCTTTAGGCTTGCCTTCTTACGAGTGTCCTTTAATAGCCACTTGGTCTGACGGCGAAACTACCGATGTAAGCTACCAGAGCAACTGGAGTTCTAGCAATATCGATCGCGTCTTAGCCAGTTATGGCGCTATCTTCCCAAAATCTTGTCACGAAACTGAAGAACAGCCTACTACTATTACCGCTACTTGCACTTCCAATGGCAATAGCTACCAGGCTCAGTGCAAAGTTACTGTAGTTGAAGGTACTTTCAAAGGCTTGCGCGTCTCTCTCGACCCGGAAACTCTTTATGTCGGTGGAAGTTGCTTTATTGACGTTTTTGCCAAATTCGCTGTCAACGGTACTGAAAAAGATTATATAATCGATGATACCGGTTCCTATATAGTAACTTCTTCTAATCCTGAAGTGGCTGTTATAGATCTTTATGGCATGACTATCGAAGGTTTGGCTGTTGGTACTACCGATTTAAGCGTAAACTTTGCTAGCGGAGACATTAAAGATTCTGCTAAGACTACTGTTTCTGTAGTTGAGCGTGGCACTTCTGACGGTCAGGTTGATACTGACGATAATACTGGTGATGCTACTGGTGACAATACTGGCGATAATACCGGAGATGAAGGTGGCGATGAAGGTGGCGACGGATCTGACGAAGGCTAAGATGGTGGCGACATCAACATCAGTGGCTTGATCGGTTAGCCTGTAATTTGCTTACCAAGCTTCAATAAGTCATAAAAAAATAAGCCTTCCGCTTCTAAGTGGGAGGCTTATTTTTATGTTATTTTTCTTCGACTTGCCAGCGCTCTAAGCTGCCGGGAATTTCGGAACTGAGTCGCTCCAAAATAGCTTGCATAGCTTCGCACATAATGGTTTGCTGATCCGGATTGCCACTAAGCTGACGCTCCCAAGCGCAGCCACCACGGCAGAAATGGAACCATTTGCAAGAGCGGCAATTGACGGGAATTTGGGCCCAGCGGCGGAAAAATTCAATAGCTTTAGGGGAAGTCATCAGCTCTTTTAAGGTATGCTGATGGATATTACCTAAGCAAAATTCTTTCATGCCGGAGAATTCGTCGCAAGGATAGACGTCACCATTGTGAGCAAAACCCACAAAGTGAGAGCACTTGCCTTGTAATTTGCAATAGTGCGGCGTATGGCCGGCCAACTTGCGAGAAATTTCGGAAAGAATGCGCACTCGGAAATTGGGATTGCCTATGGCTAACCAGCGATCCAAAACGCGCATAATGAAATCTTTGTATTGCTTGCCGCTGATCTCTACTTCGAAGTGGCCTTCATGGAAACGAGTAGAGGGGACAAAGTCCATCTCTCTAACGCCGTTGCTTTCAAACCAATCGACCAATTCTTCAGGGTGATCTAAGCCTCTGGGAGTGAGTACAGCCGAAACGCGGGGGTTAATACCCACTTTGCGCAAATTGGTAATACCTTGCCACACGGCATCAAAAGTGCCCTGACCGGCTTGAGCTCCAGCTCTGTAGACACGTTGCTGATTGTGCAACCAAGGAGGGCCATCCAGACTGACAGTGACGGCAAAGCCTCGTTTGGCTAAAAGATCGGCCCATTCGTCATTGATAAGGGTGCCGTTGGTTTGCAAACCATGGTAGACGGTACGTCCGGCAAAATACTGATCGACTAATTCCATCGCTTTGGCAAAGCGTTTGACACCGTAAAGAGTGGGCTCGCCGCCAAACCATAAAAGATGGATAGGCCCTTGGGTATTTTGGGCTACCGCTTCGAGGGATTTTTCTAACGTCGCCTGATCCATAAAATAACCAGAGCCCAGCTTCCCATCCTGACAGCAGTACTTACAGGCGAGGTTGCAGGACTCGGTTAATTTAAAGACTGGCCTTAATTGGCCGGAAATCACGCTTTAACCCAGCAAACGCAGTCTTTTTCTTCGGGATCAGCATTGATAGCTGCAGCGATTACAGCATTAACTTCTTTGGTCTCTGCCATTTTGATTTCTCCTTATATTGTAGGCGGCGGGGTTGGACAAAAAAGCAACCTCGTGCATTGGGCCTTCGGATGTTAGCTTTAAAGGCAAACTAGCCCCGAAGACAATTTTTCGCCTTCGCTTCTTAAGGAAAGCGCTCCTGCTTAGGTTCAAGACCTTAGAAGCAGGAGCGCTTTCCTTATCCTTTATATAGATATTGGCAGCTATCGCTTGAAGCTCATTTCTTCTCGCTGTGGCTAGTTTCGGAAGTCGATTCTTGTTTTTCAGGAATATTGACCTCTTGGGAAGAGTCCACTGCTGCTATTTCAGCGCTTTTTAAGCCATATTGACGTAGCTTGTGTACTAGTTGTTTACTGTCTTTTACTTTGCCGTGTACCTTACTGACAATTTGTTTGACAGATTCGCGAGCTGGTACGGTGCCATTAGCTTCGGGAGGATAGGGCGTTTCTGGCAAGCGCATATCTTCTTCGGTAAGAGGGCCAAAAGCTGGATTCTTTTCTACGTAGAATTCTATGCATACTCTGGTAATAGCTGCTAAGGGGATAGCTACCAGCATGCCCATAATGCCACCAAGTTCAGCACCGGCAATTAAAGCTACCATTACTGTAAGGGGAGGCAATTTGACAGAGCGTCCAATTACAGCTGGCACAATAATATGGCCTTCTAGCCAGTGCACAGCTTGCAAAACAATAATAGTAAAGACGGCAAAGAGGGGCCCTTTGTTGAGCAAAGCAATAATAAAAGCCGGAATATAACTTATAGCTACGCCTACATAAGGAATAATATCGATAATGCCGGAGAAAACACCGATTAAAATAGCATAATCTATGCCCATAATCCACAGAGAGACGCCGACAAAAAAGCCGATAGTGACACAGACAATAAGTTGACCGCAGATAAATTTGCCCAAAACATAATTTATGCGGCGCAATAAATCGACAGCTCCGTTGCGCCAAGCTTTGGGTAAACAACTAACAAAGCTTTCTTTGTAAACGCCTGCGTCCATGAGAATATAGAAAACTAGCAAAGGCACTAGAATGGCGCCACCCATAATGCTGGCCATACTGCGCATACCGGATAAGAAGCCCGGCATAGAGTTTTTAACCAAACTGGGACTGTTGCTTTGCATAAATTGCATTATATGCTGAGTGCTAAGCTTCTCCGGATCGATCATGGGTTTGAGAGTTACGGGCAGCCAGCTTTGAATAGTCAGAGCCCATTGAGAAGTAATATTGTTTAAGCTGGCCGACATAACGCTCATGTTACTAATTAGACGATGAAATTCCAACTTGACGATAGGCAACAAGTAAGCCACGAAAAAGCTTATCAAGGCCAACAAGAAGGCATAAACTAAGGCTATAGCCGTAGTTTTGGGTATGCCCTTTTCGTGCAATAAGTGTACACATGGAGCTATTAGATAGGTAACCAAAATAGACACGATCAAAATATTGACGATCATGTGAATTTGGCCCAAAAACCAACAGATGATTCCAACTAAGAGCAGAAGTCCTAGCACATAAAAAATTATGTGAAACTTATTTTTATTATTAGAGTCCATATTAAATGGCAGAATATCCTTATTGAGTTTTTTTTGAAGTTGTGTTCGTTTAGAAAGCAACTACCACTTTCCTGGCCTCTATTATACCTGCAGCGTTAGCCATGCCCTGCACAGAAACAGCCATACCGGGTTGGATATTGGCCAAGTTGACTACTTGCCCTGAAGTATTAGTTGGATTGACCATTTGGTGCAAAATTACCTGAGTAGGTTGACTTTGACCGTCAGCCATAATGGTTAAACTGCGAGTGCGGGCGTCAGCACTCATAACTCGACCGCTAAACGTGACCAATTGCATAGAAAACGGGCCATTGGGGGCAGGCATGAAATTGCCTTGCTCTTCTTTATCTTTATCGTCATTGCCATAAATTAAAGAGGCTGTGCTGTTAAATTGAGATTCGTTACCCAAACTGTAAGGATTTTGGGCATAAGGATTGGCATTGTTGAAGTTAGCTTGATTATTATTTTGGCCCATATTAGCTTGGGGAGAAGTTTGGGTTGCTGGAGTGGCGCCTTGAGCTATAGTGGCTGGATTGCCAGCGTTGGGGAAAGCGTTAGTATTAGGCACGCCGTTGGTGCCGGGATTAGTGTTGGAGCCAGGGAAGTTGCCTCCTATACCCAAGGGGCCCATTACATTGGGAGCTGCTCCGGTGGCACTAGAAAAAACACTGGTCAAGGTGGCCGCCGGGCCTGCAGTGCCGGCAAATCCGCCTACTGTAGTGGGGTTGGGAGTACCGGCGTGACGAGCCACTACATTTTTTGAAGACATAAAGTCAGCAATTAAATCACATTCCAGGGGATTGCCTACTACCGAACCGCAAATACGCACACATACTCTCATTTGCGGGCGGAAAGAGTTGCTGGAAGTTTTTTGACCGTTAAGCATAAATTGGCAACCTGGGCGCATGATAATAGTTTTGACTACACCGTCATCACGCTGAATTTGCATACGTCGACCGCCCGGATTATAGTTTTTGATCACTCCGGAAATAGTCGGCTTACCTGCCCAAGCCAAAGTGGGACAGAAAACGAAGATAATTAAAAATATTGCAGCAATTTGCTTAAATAATTTATGTAAAAAAGCGGCTTGCGTCATAACTTTTATCTAAACTCCTAACGTCATTTCTTCAATTGTACACGATCTCAAGCTCTTTGGCTTGTTTAGCTTTCGCTTATGGTAAATCTTGTCAGTCGGCATTTGTTTTCAACAGGAACAAAAGCAAATTGCTAAGAAGCTTCACGTAGGAGTCCTGGTGGCTTGTTGCTTATTGGCAGCCTATTGATAGGGATTTTAAATTGTAAAAATTGTTTATTTTGAGCGCTTAACCGGCGGGAGGTTTATCACTACTATGGATGCGCAAACCAATGCTTTGGTAAAAAGTTTAATCCACATGATGTGGGCTGACGGCGTTATTGAAGAGCATGAGCGTGAATTCTTGGGCAGCGTGGTGTCCGAACTTGGTTGCACCAAAGAAGAAATGGAAGAGATTTCCAATATGATGGTCACTCCTCCCACCGAAGAACTTGACTTTGACGTGGATAGCATTGAGCCCAGCAAGCGCGAAGAAATTTTGCAAGCGGCTGCCGCCATGGCTATGGTAGATGGTGTTTTAGCTGGCAGCGAAAAAGATATGGTAGAAGTTCTTGCTTCTCATTTGGATATCCCCATTGCCAGACGTCAAGCTTTAATTGAAGAAGTTCGTCAAGGTGTAACTTCTGTGCGTTCTCTGAGAGAGGAATAGGCTCTTTTTGTCGTTTCTTCAACCTTCAATAGTGTTTGAAAACAACGCTTGGGCCATGATCGTTAAGCCTGTGGGCATGCCCACCCAGCCTGATCCCGGCCAGGCGTTTTCTCTTTTAGATTGGGCACGGCAGCAATGGGGGCAAGCCTACGTTGTTAATCGTTTGGATCGACCTGCTGGCGGTTTAGTATTTATGGCCAAAACTTCTGCTGGCGCTGCTGCTCTCAACAAATTATTGCAAACTGATAAAGTCAGTAAGTCTTATTTGGTTTTGATAGAAAATGGCAGCTACTTACCTGCGTCTGAAGCTTCCTTGGAAGATTATTTGCTTAAAGATGGGCGGGCCAATATTTCGCGTGTGGTTGCCTCTACAGAGCCTGGCGCCAAGTTGGCTCGTTTAAGCTATAGCGTTTTAGCTCAGGGACGCACGCGCACTCTAGCGGAAGTTAAGCTAGAAACTGGCCGTCATCATCAGATTCGGGCCCAGTTCGCCAATTTGGGTTGTCCTGTGGCTGGCGATCTTAAATATGGAGCGAGTAATGCTTTGCGTCAAGGAGGCATAGCCTTATGGTCTTATCAAGTTCGCTTCCTTTGGCATAAAACTGAGCAAACTTTCACTTATTGGCCCGCTGGCCGTGTTTGGCAGCCATTTTTAGATATGTTGGAGAATTAGAGAAATGGCTGCCAAACCTGAGGCGTGCGCTTCCGCTCCCCCTTTAGAAGCCTACCTACACGAAGGCTGGGGCTGCATAATTTTGCAAAGACCCCACAAAGCCAACGCCTATAACGCGCCCATGCTAGAAAGCTTGTGCTCTGTATTGCGCCAATGGCGTCAAGAGGGAGCGCAAGCTCTCATTATCAAGTCGGCTCAGCCGCGCTTTTTCTGTGCTGGAGCCGATAAAGATGAATTGGGGGCGCGTTCTGGATTAGACGCTTTCGATCTTTTAGCCCGTGAGGTCTTTGCCGAACTTTACGCTTGGCCGGGGCTTACTATAGCTTTAATTGAGGGCGCATCTCGTGGCGGCGGTGTGGAATTGGCTCTGGCTTGCGATATACGAATCGTTACCGAGCAAGCCAGCTTTGCTTTCCCAGAATTGAGCTTAGGTCTTATGCCTGCCGCCGGAGGGATAGGGCGCCTTACTCAATTGGTGGGCCCAGGCCTAACTAAAAGTATGGTTTTGGCAGGCCAAGTGCTGGGGGGATCGGAAGCGCACGCAGGTGGGCTGGCCGCCTACTTTTGCCAAAGCGGAGCTGAAGCTAGTGCTTTAGCTGAACATTTGGCTCGGCGGGCGGCCAGCCAAGATAAGGCGGCTTTGCTTTTGGCAAAGCAACAGTGCAATGCAGCCGCTTGCGGCTCTTGGGGGAGAGAAGCGCAAGTGGCCTTCGAAGGGGCAGCGCAAGCATTTTTGTATGAGCGGCGGGCCCAAGCATTAGGAAAAGAGCAGCATTTTCATGGATAATCCGCGAGTTATTGCTATTGGCACAGCCATGCCAACAACTTCTTATACTCAAGCTCAATTGGCTCAATATTTTGGTGTCGGTAATCGCAAGATCCAGGCTCTTTTCGCTAATAGCCACATTAAAAAGCGTTGCCTTAATTTGCCTCGTTTGCAAGAAGCATTGCAAAATGGCCAAGCTGAAGCGCCTATGCTTAGCGAAGATCCTGATATTTTAGCTTCTCGCCACCGTCAAGGGGTCGTTGCCCTGGGATCTTCCGCTTTGCGTGAAGCTTTGCAAAAAGCCAGTTTAGATGCTCTAGATCTCGACTATATTGTTTGTGTAACTTCCACAGGCTTTCTCTGTCCTGGGGCTAGCGCTTTGCTAGCTAAAGAGCTTAGTTTGGCTGAAACCATCTATCGTTTGGATGTTGTGGGCATGGGGTGCAATGCCGCCATGAACGGATTGCAACCTTTAGTCAATTTCTTGCGCCTCAATCCGCAAAAGGTTGGCGCTTTAGTTTGCATAGAAAATTGCTCTTCCGCTTATGTTGTCGATGAAAAAATGGTCACAGCGGTAGTAAATTCGCTTTTTGGCGACGCTTGCGCAGCCTTAATTGTCGCTGGCAGCCAATATTCGAAGGCTAAACTCGATCCATATTTGCCACAAATTATCGATTTTGAAAGTCATATAGTAACTGAAGCTCAAGAGACTATGCGCTTTGAACATCAGCAAGGACGGTTGGCTTTTTTCCTCGATAAAGATATTCCTTACTTTTTAGGGCAAAATGCTCACAAACCAGTGTATCGTCTCTGGGAACGTCATCATTTAAAAAAGCGTGACATCTCTTGGTGGTTAGTCCATTCCGGTGGCAAAAAAGTAATAGACAGTTTGAAAATGAATTTGGGACTTTCTGATTATGATTTGCGTCACACTATTGATATTTTAGCCGAGTATGGCAATATCTCTTCTTGCTCCGTGCTCTATGCTTTATACCGTTTAAGTGCTGAGAAGATAACTGTACCCGATGATTACGCCACTTTAATAACTATGGGGCCTGGAGCTTCCATAGAGACAGCTTTATTGCAATGGTAAAATTAAGCTGATTTTGGCCGAAAATTCTAACATTACTCTAATGCTCAGCAAGCATATTTCTTACGTCTGAAGTAGTACATTATCTGCGAAAGAAAAGAAGTTTACGTTCGCCGGGGGAGCTCGGGGGAAGGCGAACGAGGAGGATAAAATTTATGTCGAAAGTTGTTGGTATTGACTTAGGAACTACTAACTCAGTAATTGCCTTCATGGAAAATGGCAAGCCTACCGTAATTGCCAATGCTGAAGGTAACCGCACTACGCCTTCCGTAGTAGGTTTTTCTAAAACTGGTGAGCGCTTAGTTGGTGAATTAGCCAAGCGTCAGGCCGTAAGCAACCCTCACGGCACCGTAGCTTCCATTAAGCGTTATATGGGTACAGATCATCGCGTCGAGATCGACGGTAAGAAATATTCTCCCGAAGAGATCTCCGCTATGATTCTTCAAAAATTGAAGACCGACGCCGAAGCTTACTTAGGCGAGCCCGTCAAAGAAGCCGTTATTACCGTACCTGCTTACTTTAACGACTCACAGCGTCAGGCTACTAAGAATGCTGGTATTATCGCTGGCTTAGATGTCAAGAGAATTATCAACGAGCCTACAGCTGCTGCTTTGGCTTACGGTCTTGACAAAGGCGAAGGCGACATGAAGGTCGTGGTCTTTGACTTAGGTGGTGGTACTTTCGATGTCTCCATTTTGGAAATTGGTGATGGTGTGTTCGAAGTAAAGGCTACCAACGGTGATACTCACTTGGGCGGCGATGACTGGGATATGCGCATTGTCGACAAGATTGCTGAAGACTTCAAGAAAGAAAACGGCGTAGATTTGCGTCAAGATAAGATGGCCGCTCAGCGTATCAAAGACGCTGCTGAGAAAGCTAAGATCGAGCTCTCTCAGATGCTGAACGTCAACGTCAACTTGCCCTTCATTACTGCCGACGCTACTGGCCCTAAGCACTTGGACATGAACCTCTCCCGCGCTCAGTTCGAAGCTTTGACCGCCGATTTGCTGGAGCGTTGCCAGGAGCCTTGCCGCAAAGCTTTGGAAGATTCCGGCTTGAAGAAAGATGAGATCGACCGCGTCTTGTTAGTCGGTGGTTCTACTCGTATGCCTCAGGTTGTGGAATTTGTCCGCAAATTCTTCGGCAAAGAGCCTTCCAAGGACATCAACCCCGATGAGTGCGTAGCTTTAGGTGCTGCCATTCAGGGCGCTGTAATTACCGGTGAAGTAAAAGACGTAGTCTTGGTCGATGTAACTCCTCTGTCCTTAGGTATCGAAACCTTGGGCGGCGTAATGACCAAGCTTATCGATCGTAACACTTCCATTCCTTGTAAGAAGAGTGAAGTCTTCTCCACCGCTGCTGATATGCAAACTCAGGTAGAGATTCATGTATTGCAAGGTGAGCGTGAGTTCGCCCGTGACAACAAGACTCTGGGCACCTTCGTACTGACCGACATCCCGCCGGCACCCCGTGGGGTACCTCAGATTGAAGTCTCCTTCGAGATCGATGCTAACGGTATCATCAACGTAAGCGCCGTCGATAAGGGCACTGGTAAGAGCCAGAACATTAAGATCACCGCTTCCACCAACCTCTCCAAAGAAGAAGTGGATCGTATGGTCAAAGACGCCGACAGTCATGCCAGCGAAGATAAGAAGAGACGTGAAGAGATTGAGCTTCGCCACAAAGCTGACAGCTTAGTCTATCAAATCGAGAAAGCTCTGCGCGATGCTGGTGACAAGGTCTCCGCTACCGTCAAGGCTCCTATCGAAAACGCTATCGAGAGAGTGAAGAAAGCTTCCGCTGCCGAACCTTTGGATCGCGACGAGCTCAAGAAGGCTACCGACGAGTTGGCTCAGACCGCTCAGAAGATTGGTGAGAGCCTCTACCAAGCTCAGCAGCAAGCTGGAGCTGGACAGGCTGGAGCCAGCCAGGAAGCTCCTAAGAGCGGTAAAGCTGAAGGCGACGAAGAAGTAGTCGATGCCGACTATACCGTAAAAGACTAATAATTGAATAGCTGCTAGGCGATTCGCTGCTAGAGTGAGTCGGCTCTAGCTAAGTAAAAAATGCGCAACTCCCAAAAATTGGAAGCTGCGCATTTTGTTTATTCTATGCTGAACGAGGTTAAATTCCGATGAATGGTGAGGCTTTTTTAAGCAATAGAGGTGGATATACGATCTTCTCTTATGGGAAAAAGGTTATACGTTTTAAGACTTCAGCAAAATTGGAACGGTATACAGATATTATTAATTGGGATAATGGATATATTGAAGTGGTGGCTAAATATCGTGAAGTTGGTGAAGTTGAGGATTATATCGATCTTGTACCTATTTTAAAAAACTTGTATATGGATGCTGAGACGTTCTTAAAACCTATAAAGAAAGTGAGCCTTCGTTATGCTTAATTTGGAAAGGGTTATTGATCAAGCCGATATGGTCTCTTTGGGCTATGCTTTTACTGTTAAAGGTCGTTTTATCAGAGTTTTAAATTTGTACAATCCTGAATGTGCTGCAGTTATAGAACATGATGGAACTGTCATTGAAACCAATATGGACGATCAAGAATTGCATAAAATGTTGCAAGTCTACAATAAAAATAAGGAGTTTTTATAATATATGCCAAATTTCGCTAATGAAAAAATCTGTGGGTATTATTTATACTTTACTTCACATTGTGTTATTGAAGCTATGCATGCTCATGCAAGTAAGGATCACAGAGAGAGTGGCTCCGCTAAATTTTGGGTTCGTTCTGATGGAAGTGTAGTTATTAGCAAAACTGGTAATATTCCAGCTTCAAAACTAAATAAAATTGCGCATTATATTGAAAAAAATTATAAACAAATGTATGACCTTTGGTCAAAATATAGTGATCAAGGATTCTACAATGAGTCTTGTGATAGTGCAGAGGAGTCAGATTATATAGATGATCTTATAGATCGTATGAATGATGGTCTCGATTAACAATATATACAATTAAATGTAAAAAAGCGGCCGAACCTTTTAGGGACGACCGCTTTTGTTTTAGCTTTATAGGCTAACTACTTTTGCTCAAGTGAAGGGCGGGGAGCTTCCATGCCGGGGCCTTCTTTGGAGCGCATGTTGATGCCGGTATTCTTTTCGGCTTTTTCAATCATGTAATTCGACCAGCGGTTGGCTTCGTGGAAGATTTCCATTTCGTCGACTAAGCAAAGCTTGCCGTCTTTGACAACCTGGCGACCGTTGACTACGGAGAAGTCCACAATGTGGCTGTCACCGCAGAATACTATAGCAGCGACCGGATCGGAAAGAGAGCCGGCATAGCCGAGTCTATTTAAGGAAATACCGATAATGTCGGCTCCGGCTCCTACTTCCAGTTTGCCCAGCTCTTTGTAACCCAAAACGCGAGCACCGCCGCGAGTAGCTAAAGTGAGAGCTCTTTCGGCAGGCATAGCGTCTACGCCGAAGTGGAGGCGCTGTACTAACATACAATTGCGCACTTCACCCAACATATCGGAAGAGTCGTTGGAAGCGCTGCCATCGACGCCTAAACCTACGGCCACATTGTGCTCAACCATAGAAGGTACGCGAGCTACGCCGGAGGCTAAGCGCATATTGGAAGCGGGGCAGTGAGATACGCCGGTGCCGCTTTCGGCCGCTCTCTTAATTTCTTCGTCATTTAAGTAGCAGCAGTGAGCGAACCAAATATCATCGCCAGTCCAGCCTACGCTCTCCATGAAGTCGTAGGGGCGCTTGCCATACATTTCTAAGCAATAAGCGTCTTCGTCTTTGGTTTCGGCTACGTGAGTGTGGCAGCGTACTTTGTACTTTCTGGCTAATTTGACCGTTTCCGACAAAAGTTCGGGAGTAACGGAGAAAGGAGAGCAAGGAGCCAAAGCGATCTTAATCATGGCTAAAGGATCGGGATCGTGATAGGCTTTAATGACGCGCTCGCAATCAGCCAGAATTTTATCTTCGCTTTGCACTACATCGTTGGGAGGCAAGCCGCCCTTATCTTTACCACGGGACATAGAACCGCGGGTAGGCTGGAAGCGGATACCGATCTTCTGAGCGGCTTTAATTTGCTGATCGAAGAGATGATCGGGGCAATGCTCAGGAAATATATAGAAGTGGTCGGTACTAGTAGTACAACCGGTTAAGAGCAATTCGCCCAAGCCGGTCAGAGTAGACCAATAGAGAGCTTCGGGAGTAAGTTCGCGCCAAAGCTCATATAAGTTCACTAGCCAAGGGAAGAGTTCGGCTTCCTGGACGCGAGGAATATTGCGCGTCAAAGTCTGATAAAGGTGATGGTGGCAATTGATCATACCGGGCATCACCAACATGCCGGTGGCGTCGATCACCTTATCGACGTTGGGGGCCTCTAACTTGGGGCCTATTTCGGCAATACGATTGCCTTTAACTAAAATGTCACAATTTTCAATGCGCCTCATGTTGTCATCGAAAGTGGCAACCATAGCGGCGTTCTTAATCAAGAGGGTACTCATAGTTAGAAAAATTTCTAATTAGTAAAAAAAGTTCCTCTCAATTTGTTATATATTTGCTTAAATAACGCAGCCATTTGTGGAGAAAAAAGCTGGGCAGGGGAGAAAGGCGCCTGGAAGCGAATTTAGAAGCAATTTCAGGCGGAGATAAGGATTTTGCAACAATGAACAAAGGTTGGCTTTTTACTTTTATATTGGGAGTAGCTATTTCCGCGTCGGCTTGGGGTGCAGAGCCGTTTTGCCAAGAACTAGCGCTTAATGGCAGCCTGGAGCCTTCTGGTCAGATTGTGGACAATTGCTCAAGCGAGGCCGTAAATAGCCATTCACTTTTGGCAGCCGATTCTGCTAGCAAAAATAAAAAAGCTCAAGCAGATAAGGCCAAAACTAAAGCGGCAGCCAAAAATAAAGATAAAAAGGCTGCGGCTAAGAAAAGTGCCACTAAAGCTCCGGCTGCAAAAAAATTAAAGCCTAGGCTTACTGAGCAAGAACGTAAAGTAAAGTTGCACGGTACGCGCAATACCAGACAATTAGGCGGTTTGCCCACTTCTGACGGCAAATTTATCAAAGAAGGCGTACTTTATCGCTCCGGTGCGTTGTGCTACATCAACGATTCCGATATCGAAATTTTGAAAGATAAAGGTATAGTTTCAGTTATCGAGTTGCGCACTACCAAAGAAATTGCTTCCGAAGGGCGTGATAAGCCTGCTTTTGCTGGCAGTGTCAAAAAAATTTACAACTTACCTATGGTTTGCACCAGCGGCACTGGCCAGGAAGCTTATGCTTCTTATATCAAAAAGCAAAATTATTCTACCATTAGTCAATTTTTCAAAGTGTTGGCTAATAACGATAGCTACCCAGTGCTTTTCCATTGCTCGGCAGGTAAAGATCGCACTGGCATTATGGCCGCTTTAGTTTTGGAACTTTTGCGCGTACCGCGTCCTATCATTATGGACGATTATTTGGCCTCTCAACGCAACAGTAAGGGGCTGAAAGTAAATGCCGATTGGCTGAGAGTCGTATTTAAAAATGTTGATAAAGCTGGCGGTATTGAGCCTTTCTTGCACAGCTGCGGCGTCAGTACTGCGGATATGAAAAAAGTCCGCGAAAATTTGCTCGTCAATAAATAAGCATCTTTTCGGGAACTTGGAGGTAAAAAAATAACAAATATGTATAAATTCGCTGGAAAATTCTTCCTTTCTCTGGCTCTTTGCACCGCCTGTGTAATGCCCTTTGGAGTTCAAGCTGCCGAAGAGTCTAAAGATCCTACCGCTCGCCTTGCTCCTTTAACCGCTTCCATTACTTGGTTGCAAACTTCTGCCGAATACAAAGGCCTTTGCTACCAAACTTATAATATGGCCACTCAAGCTATTGACGACAAACTTCGCCTTAATAGTTACGTGCGCGTCAACGGCAAGCTTTGCAAAGAAGTGTACCATCGCCAGCCCGACGGCTCAATTTTGCACCTTTATCAGCCTTTAGCTATTGTGTTGGATATTGACGAAACAGTTATCGATAATAGCGGTGTTGAAGCTTGGTGTTTGATTAACAATATTCCTTACAATGAGCAATTATGGAGCGCTTGGTGTCAAGGCCAAGGCGCCGAGCCTGCTATGTGCCGTGAAGTTCCTGGTGCTGTCAGTTTCTTACTTTATTGCCAAGAGCTGGGTATCACTCCTATTTATTTGACCAATCGCGACGAGTCTTTACGTGAAGCTACTCTTAAGGCTTTGATCAATTTGGGCTTAAACACTCCAGACTTAAATGATCGCTTGATTTTGCGTGACAAAAAGCGCGATAAAGCTGGAGCCAAAAAGATCGTCGAAGATATGAAAATATCTGCTGCCAGCGTTCTCGGTAAGGATATTGCCCAAAATTACAGCGATAAGGCTGGCCGTCGCGTAGAAGTACGCACCCAGTATGAAGTAATTGGTTGGTTCGGCGACAATTTATACGATATGCCAGTTTTTGTCGATAACGAAATGACCAACAATAGGGAAATTTTGCAAGCTCGCAACGAACAAGTAAAGAGCAATATTACCAAATTGGGCAACACTTTCTTCCTTTTACCCAACCCTATTTATGGTAGCTGGCTTAAAGAGCAGACCGTGCCTCCTATGGAAATGCGTAAATATATCGATGATTACGGCTTTGGTGCTTGGTATCAGAAAAATAAGCATAAAATTCATGGCACCAGCGGTCGTTAGTTAGGAAGTTTCTTGTATGTTGAAATGTCCAACTTGCCAGGCCGAATATCAGCCAGGCAGTCGTTTTTGCATGGAATGTGGCGCTCCTTTGCCCCAAGCTGAGCCCTCTGCTCCTATGCAACATGTCTCCAGTTTTGGGGTGGTGCAATCGGCTATGGCTGCTCAAGAAGCGTCTAGAAGCGGTTCGCAAGCAGTATCTGCGCCAGTAAGAACGGAGCCTAGTATAGAGGCTTCTTCCAAATTGCTGAAAGTCAATATTGGCAAAGAGAATAACTCTCAAAGTGAGCAGTCTCAAGGTGAAAATCCCCGCAAGGATATGCAGCCTTTATCTGGGCCGACCGAGCTTGCAATGGCTAAGCGTCCTTTTTCGCCAGAACCTCAACTGTTCGCTGTCGATTCGCTTCCTTCTGCACCAGTTACAGCCAAATTGGTCGACATCTCTAAGAAAGTTGCGGAAAAAGTACCTAATCCTGAAGCATCTAAGCCTGTTTCTGCGTCTACTGCTGGCAACAACATGCCTAATGATACTGGCGAATTGCATCAATGGGTTGAACGCTCAGTGGCTCAATGGAGCGACAACGCTTCTGACAGCGTCCCCAAGGCGCCTGGGCAAGCTGCGCCGCGCTTGGCTAATGCCAAGCCGGAGCCGAGCTCAAGTGAAAAGCCAGGCGGAGTTTCTGTAGCGGCGGCAGCGCCTTTTAGCGCTGCTTCTGCCGCCGCAACCAAAGTGGCTCCGCCCCAAGTAGCTTCCAAGCCTACGGCCGCTCCCACAGCACTTGCTCCTCAACATGCAAGTTCTGTGCCGCCTCGCCAAACAGCTTTGAAGCCGCAGCTAACATATATAGCTAAAGAAGAACAAGATCGCAAAGCCAGTAAAAATTTCCTTTCTGGCTTGGCCTTAGGCTGCTGCGGCGGAGTATTTTTGGCTGGCATTGCTATTCTTGTGTTTCTCATGTTTGTGGGAGCGGCTCTAAGCGATTAAAAAAAGTAAAGAGCTCGGCTCCAAAATAATTAGGGCCGCGGAAAGGTTGCCTAAGGCAACGGCCTCCGCGGCCCTAATTATTTAAATTTTAGGCTTTCAGCCTAAAATTTGCTTGGCATTAAAGTCTTCATTAAGCCAGGCAAAGCCATCTTTAAGGCAATAGCCACACCTACGAGAGATTCACCGGCGATAATACCGGAAGCTACCGGCACTACATAGTCGTCGGACATTTGTTTGTGTTTCTTTTCTAAGTAAGTGGCGATACAAGCGCCGATAAACATAGACAAAGAGTTGTAGAAGGGGATCACCATAGCTAAGCCCAAGCCGGTGGCTGAAGGGATAAATTTGCGGAATTTTTCGGGCAAATATTTCTCCAGCAAAGGAATGGCAATACCGATTAAACAGCCGATAAGCATACCCAACTGAGCGGTAGGATGAAGAGCACTGAAACCGTCTTTCAAAAGTTCAGCCACTTTAGCCCACACTTGAGCACTGGGAGCGGGCCACTGGTCGCCACCTAATACGGAGGCGTCGGGAACGATTAAATAAAAAGCGGGAACAGCTACCAAAGTACCGGCGAAGATGCCGCTAAATTGAGCTAAAAATTGCTGTCTGGGATTGGCGCCCAAAACGTAACCGCTCTTGAGGTCGGTCAGCAAGTCGGCAGAAGAACCGGCCGCACCGGCAGTCAGACCGGCGGTCATTAAGTTGGTGGTCACATTGGAAGGGGCCAACAAACCGAAGGTAAGTTGGGTAATTTTACCCATGGCACCGACAGGAGTAATGTCAGATTCACCAGTAGCACGACAAGCAACCAAAGCCAGGAAGAAGGTAGCTATTACAGCGATTAAGCCCATCCACCAAGTAGTGTGGAAAATGAAGTGAAGCACTAAAATACATCCGATACCGGAAATAAGCGTACCCAACATAAACCAAGAAGTGGGAACTTCAATATCTTCCAAAGGATCGTGCACTTTTTCTTTCTTTTTGCCGAAGATATTGGCTAAACCGCTAAAAGCGCGGGCCATAGTCTTCCATTCCATAAAGAACATGGTTAGACCGGAAGCAACCATAATAGCTGCGCCAGTCCAAGTGCTCCAACCTACAATTGTACGGTAGCCGCTGTCAGCTAAAGCTGCGCTATCGATAGCACCGATATTAGTCATCCAAGGGGCCAATACTCCGTAGCAAATAATACCGCCCAAGAGCATGGACCAAGAGACGCGCCAACCTACCAAAGCACCGGCAGCAATCATAACGCCGCTAATATCGAAACTAAAGGTTAGGCTCTTCATGGAGTAGCCGCAAATCGAGCCAGGGAAAGGTATTTGACTGGGAATTTTGCCCCAACCATCGCGCAAGAAAGCCAGCAAACCGCCACCCAGACCGGCTATGCCCAAAGCTTTAGCTTTGCGCATGGCTTCAGCACCGTGAGAATGCAAACTGCGTAAAGTTTCGGCGCAAGCAATACCGGAAGGGAATTTCAATTGCTCGATATTGATCATTTGACGTTTCATGGGAATGGCCATGCAAACGCCCAGAGCAGCTAAGAAGAAAGTCCAAATCGTTAAAACGCCCCAACTCATATGGGTGCCAGTTAAGATTAGATAGGCTGCAATGGCTGAGACCATAGTGCCGCCGGTAGAGTAGCCAGCTGAAGAAGCGCAAGATTGCATACAGTTATTTTCCAATATGCTCATTTGCGTCTTAAAAATTTTAGGGAACAGCGAATGTAAAGTTGTCCAAATTGAATACGACAAAATACAGGCCGTGATGGCTACACCTAAGCCCCAGCCGGTTTTTAAGCCCACATATAAATTAGACAGAGACATGACGCCGCCGATTAAGGCGCCCATAATTACGGCTCGGGCAGTCAACTGGGGAACGCCAGGCCCTTGGTAAACATGATGGAACCAATAATGTTCCGGATCTTCGCCTTCTTGAAGCGGGGGAGGAGTTTGTACCCCTTCTTCGCGGCCCTTTTTCTGAGTAGCTTCGGCAGCATACTCAATAGGGGACTCAATCGGAACTTCTTCTTCCTCTTGACTGTTTAGCTCAGGCAAAGAGGTTTCATCTTGAGGCTGTTGGGCAGAAGCTGGCGGCAATTTGCTGCCGAGGGCTTCTTTATCCTCAATCTTAGTGCTTGAATTTTCTTTAGTCACGTTTTTACAACGTTCTCCTCTTTGGATCTTTTATGCAACCTTAAAACTCAAAAAAGTAATATTTTGATAAAGTTGCATTTGAAACAATTTGTTTTTTTGTTTGTGCCATCTTTTTTTGAATATGAACCACTAAAGCTTTTCTTTTTCTTATTTGTTCCCTTTTAGCAAAATGTTGATTATTGATGCTGAATGTACAATTAGCAAATCAATTAAGCTACAGTCGGTGGCGGGAAAAAATGCTTGTTTTCTAGAAAAAGAATCGAGTTATAAGTATAAAAATGTTGCAGTATAAGTTTTTTTAGAAAAAGGAAGAAGATAAAAAAGTGAGCCTTTTACATCTGCGCCACCAAGCTTTGGCTAAAGTCTTAGCTCCTTACAGTGTCCTTTTGAGTAGCGGTTTTGAGCAGTGCCGCAATTACCCCGATAATATCTATCCCTTCCGGCCGGCTAGCCATTTCCTTTATTTTGCTGGTTGGGCAGCTCCGGGAAGCTATTTCTTGCTCCATAAAGGTCAAGCTCATCTGTTTTTGCCTCCTTACACTTTAGACGATATTATTTGGAGCGGCCCTGGCGAAGATGCTCAAGAGGCTGCCGCTCGCAGCGGTTGTCAAGTCCATTGCACCGACGAATTGGAAGCTTTTCTTCTCGAAATAGATCCTGATAAATTGGCTGCTTTGCCTTTGCCTGCTGAATCACAAAATTTAGCTTTTGAATCACTTCTGGGGCGAATTCCTAGCCTGGATTACGAGCCAGATCTCCTCTTAGCTAAAGCTGTGATCGATTTGCGTTTGCACGCCGATCAAGCTGCTCAAGAAGAGTTGCGCGACGCTTGTCTCCTCACCGTACAAGCTCATTTAGCTGGTTTACGTGCTTTGCCTGAGGCTAAAAATGAATACGATATAGCGGCGGCCATGTTACATACAGTCAATCAG
Source organism: Candidatus Saccharimonadota bacterium (assembly GCA_004554425.1). Lineage (GTDB taxonomy): Bacteria > Vulcanimicrobiota > Xenobia > Xenobiales > Xenobiaceae > Bruticola. The sequence goes on from SFMI01000001.1 coordinate 22,454, forward strand.
GCTGGAGGCTCGCTCTCTTTTAATCCTATTATCAGTACCTCTGGCGAACGTTTGCACCAGATAAAACTGGGCGCCGATTTAGCGGCGAGTCGTTTACTTTTAGTCGATTTTGGCGCTGAAAACAAAAACGGCTGGGCTGGAGATATTACCAATACTTGGCCGGTTAGCGGCCGTTATACGCCTGTGCAAGCGCAAATTTACGATATTGTCTTGGCTGCTCACCGTCGTTGTGCCGGAGCTCTCAAAGCTGGAGTTAATTATGCCAACGTCCATCGCTTGGCTTTGGAAACTTTCGCTGAAGGTCTGGCCGATTATGGCCTTTTACAAGGCGGGACTATCCAAGAATATGTTGATAATAACGTGCTCTCTTTATTCATGCCTCATGGCATCGGCCATTTAATGGGCTTAGATGTGCATGATATGGAAGACTTGGGCGATTTGGCTGGTTATGCTCCTGGTCGTGAGCGCAGTTCACTTTTGGGCTGGAAGAGCTTGCGTCTTAATAGAGACTTAGAACCAGGTTTCGTTTGCACAATCGAGCCAGGTTTGTACTTTATTGCCGAATTGTTGCAACATAGAGACTATGTCGACTTGGTGCGTAAATATGTCAATCCTAGCAAGCTGGCTCCTTGCTTGGAAGAAGTGCACGGTATTCGTATAGAGCGCGATTATATGGTGACGGAAGAGGGCAGTGAATTGCTTACTCCCGGTATGCCTACCGAAAGAAGCGAAATCGAAGAATATATAGCTCAATATTAAAGTCTGTTCGTTTGGGACGGCAGAGAAAGGAATAGTATTATGCCTTCTGGAGACGGTAAACCCCATTTAGTGCTGCGTAGCTATGAAAAGAAAGTAAAGCGTATAAATAGTGGTCGCTATCTTACACAAAAATTGAATCTTCAAGGCAATCCCTTTGTGGTTTTTTGCACTAATGAGCATTGCGACGCCTATATCTATAGGGAATGTGCTTTGCCTTTTTGGTCTGAAGATTGTCAGATAGAATTGGGAGTATTGCGCTGCCCTCAGTGTGGGGCTCCAGTTGTCCGTCCTGACTCTCCTTTAGATCGTCAGGAGATCAATATTTAGCTTTAACTTTATACTCAGAGGGAGGCATTACTATGCGGCTTTGTATTTTAGGTGGAGGCCCCGGCGGTTATACTGCGGCTATAAGAGGCGCACAACTTGGCTTTGAAGTTACCTTGATAGAACAAGATAAAAATTTGGGCGGCACTTGCTTAAATCGCGGTTGCATTCCCACGAAAGCTTTAGTAGAAGCCTCTCTGCGCTTCCAAGCTATAAAAGATGCCTCTTCCTTTGGTATTAACTTGGAGTGTGCTCCCTCTATAGATATGGGCAAAGTCCAGGAGCGCAAAAATGGAGTCGTCCGCCGTTTAGCTATGGGTATAGACGCTCTTTTAAAGCGCAATAATGTAAAAGTTGTCCATGGCCGTGGCCGTTTGCTCAATGGTACGACTGTCGAAGCAAACGGAGAAGAAATACCGTTCGACCGCTTGATTTTAGCTGTAGGCTCTTCTGTAGCTATACCTAAAATTTTTCCCATTGACGGTGAGCGTATTTTAACTTCCGATCATATTTTGAATTTGACTGAAGTTCCGCAGTCGTTGATTGTAGTGGGCTCTGGAGCTGTAGGCATGGAGTTCGCTTCGATTTTTGCGTCTTTAGGAGCACAAATTACTATTGTTGAGTTGGCAGATCGTTTGATGCCTCTGGAAGATAGTGAAGTTTCTGCGGAAATGCAACGTTTGTGCCGTAAAGCTGGTTGGAAAATATATACCGGAGCTCGTATAGAAAAAGTCGAACGCGAGGGAGCCAGTGTGCGTGTATGGGGAGAAGGACTGCCCAATAATGGAGAAGGCCAAGCTTGTTTGGAAAGTGTCTATCTTTTGGCTGCTGTCGGCCGTCGTCCCAATTTAGCCGATTTGGGATTGGCTGAAATTGGCGTAACACTTACAGAGCGAGGCTTAGTAAAAGTCGATCAATATATGCGCACTGAAGTTGATAATATATATGCCATCGGCGATATTGTGCCTGCCCCTCAATTGGCTCATATGGCCGCTGCCGAAGCTATTGTCGCTGCTGAACATGCTTTCGGTTTAGATCCGCAGCCACTCAATTACGAGCAATGTCCTTCAGCTACTTATTGCCAGCCGGAAGTAGCTAGCGTGGGTCTTACTCAAGAAAAAGCTGAAGAGTTGGGCTATAAAGTAGCTGTAGGCAAGTTCCCTCTGGCAGCTTTAGGTAAAGCCAATATTAGCGGTCATACCGATGGTTTTGTCAAAATAGTTGCTGAGGCCGAAAGTAAAAAAGTGCTCGGTTTACATATAATTGGCGAGCATGCTTGTGATTTAATTGCTGAAGGAGCTTTAGCTTTACATAAAGTGGCTTCTTTGGAAGATATTGCCTCTACTATTCATCCTCATCCCAGCCTTTCCGAATCTGTTGCTGAGGCTGCGCACCATGCTTTAGGTATGCCTATAAACTTTTTCCCTGCTCCAGCGCGTCGCTCTAGGCGGGCTTAATACCTATATTTTTGCAAATTAGAAAGGCATTTTCGGCTTGACTAACATACCAGAATCTCAAGTTGTCGATTTAGAGCATTTTTTAGCTGAAGAAGAATTGCAGATTCCCGAAGTCGGCTCTGTAGAGTGGAAACAAAATATCGCTAAGCCGGAATGGCTTAAAGTGCGCACACGCACTACTACTTCTTACGGCGCCGTAAATAGTACGCTCAAAAAGCAAACTTTACATACCGTTTGCCAAGAAGCGCGTTGCCCCAATATCTCCGAATGTTGGAGTTGTGGTACTGCTACTTTTATGATTTTGGGCAGCATTTGTACTAGAGGTTGCGCCTATTGTGCTGTAACTAAAGGTCGGACGCTACCTCTGGAAGAGCAAGAAGCTGAGCGCGTAGCTCAGGCTGCCGCCGATTTGAATATAAAATATGTAGTAATAACTTCCGTAACTCGCGACGATTTACCTGATGGTGGAGCAGCTCGTTTTGCCGAAGTTATTAAAGCTGTTAAAGCCGCCTCGCCGCAAACTAAAGTAGAGGTGCTTATACCCGATTTCGGCGGCAGCTTGGAAGCGCTGGATATCGTTTTGGCGGCCGAACCCAAAGTGCTCAATCATAATGTGGAAACTGTGCCCAGACTTTATCCGCGTTTACGCTCTCGCGGTGATTATCGGCGTTGTTTGAATATTCTCCAGCATGCCAAAGAGTACGCTCAGCAACATGCTGCGGCCCAAATGATGACTAAGTCTGGACTTATGGTCGGTTTGGGAGAAAGCCATCGCGAAGTTTTACAAGTAATGGATGATTTGCGCAGTGTCGGTACCGATATTCTAACTATTGGACAGTATTTGCGACCAAGTTTGAAAAATGTTCCTGTTATGCGTTATCGCACTCCGGACGAATTTGCTTTCTATCGCCAAGAAGGGCTTAAGCGTGGTTTTAAATATGTTGAATCTGCGCCTTTGGCCCGTTCATCTTATCATGCTCGCTCTCACTCAGAGTCTATATAGCTTACATTTGTGGCTTTAGCTTATAATAAAGCGGTTGTCTCCGACTAGCCAGGTTGCAAATAGCTTAAACAAGTTTAGTGAAAGGCAGGGTTAGCCATGTTTCGGGTTTTGAAAAATATTTTTCGCAAAAAAAAGACTGCCCAGGCGGAGAATAGTGAATTTACCGACTACAAAGCGACAGAAGTTGGCTTTTCTGTCTTTCGCGAAGGTGATGGGGTAGCTTTCTGTTTGGATAATGAAACTAAACCGCTCTTCCGGGTTCACAATCTTATTTTAAGTAAGCCAGAAGTTTCGCAGCGGGAACGGGCTGGTGCGCCTGCTTTTGTCTACAAATTCAGTGCCGATTTCTCAGTTGTTTGTCTAAAATCGGCAGCGGAAATCGATTTTTCTCAAATTGCAAAAATCAAGAAAGCTGAACGCATTAAAGGATATGGCGGCCGACAAGGGCTTGATATTCAGGTATGCTTCGGATCCGAGTCGGTGCGTTATCTTGTCGAATTGGATGAAGATTGCCAGGTTCTGGACTTCGCTGAAACTTGCTCTCATGAATCCAAAAGCATAAAAATACCTTCCGTTGCTCAAATGGTTAGTTTTTTAGAAACTGTCATTAAACCAAACCGCACGGTATTTGATTGCTTATCAGGACTAATACGCCATTCTGAAAGTAAGCATGTTGCGAAAGTTGTCAATTTCATCAAAGATAACTTTGTCAATTGCCAAGAATTTTTAAACTGCGATATCGCCGCTTTGAGTGAAAGTCTGCGTAGTAAAGGTCTGCTTATTAACACCAATATTTTAGCCGCGACTTGTCTCTTGGTCGACATTTTTACTAATGCGCTGACTGAGAATGAACTTAAGGACTATCTGGACAAAAAACAAGTTGTAAAAATTAGTTCTTTGGGATATCGAGCCGTTGAAGCATTTTTTGCTAAAAGTGAAACTGCTTCTCAAGATAAAGATATTGAAAAAGTTTGCTCTTTCCTGAGTGCAACTATGAAACAGCGCACTTTTCGCTCAGTAGTTTGTGATATAGCTGAAGATGGTGGCAGCGAAGAGACTGCTGTCGTTTTACATAAATTGTTGGAGATAGTGCCCGAAAAAGAAGAGCCAGCTTTTGAACAGTGTGCCCTCAGCTCATTGTTTGAAGCTTATGGCAAAAAAGTCACTCCAGGCACTCTGTCAGCTTTCTGTCTGTATGCCGATTTGAAAGCCAAAATCATTGATGAAGATCTTATAGAGCAATTTCTACCAGAGACTTATCTTAGCGAGCATTCTCTTTATTCCATGTTGAGTGTAGGACGCGCCTTCGGATTGAACTTAGTGGCCTTAACTTTAACAGGTGATAAATGCGAAGATACTTTGCATGATTTTAGCAAATTGCTTTCTCTTACTGATAAGGGAGCTTTAGCTTCTTTCTTGGATACTCAGAGTGGCTCGGCCAAAATTCTTTACGTAAAAGATAGCAAAGAATTACAAAAACTCTGTGCCGAAAATTATTCTTTTAGTGGTTGCATTATTATCGGTTTGCCTATTATAGAGAAAGTTTCCACTCTAGATATGTCGGTATTCTTACAAAAGGGATTGCCTCTTTTGGGTTGCTTTATCGATGAAGAAAAAGAATTGCGCTGGGCAATATTTAATGCTAGTCAAGTTGGCGAAGTACCTTTTTCTGTAGTCGGACGCCATGGATTTATCGATGGATATAAGGCTTATCGCTTCCATAATCGAGTTGTGGGCAGAATAGTAAAAGTTAGTGCCGAAAAATTGGTAGGCAAGGTTAATATTGCTGCATATTATAATGACGAAAGTGGAGCATGCTCTTATAGCTTTATTGCTAAGGCCGACACAGTCGAGAGTTTGACTGAGCCTAAAGATAGTAACTTGACTTTTGCCAGTAAAATTGCAGAATTCCCTCGCTTTAGGGGATTGCTGGGACGTGTCTATGAGAGCAATAAAGATATATTGGCCGGCTTAACACAAAATGAACCTGATGTTTATATTCCTTTAGAGGCCTGTTATAAGGGCAGTAAAGCGGCTCTTCTTGAAGATTGCTCTTTACTAAGTGTGGCTAAAGACAAAGATATTTTGGATATTTTGCGTCGTTTATTGAAGTCTGAAGAGTTTATTGTCTCTTTGGAGGGAGCGGTCGAGCGCTTTGGTTGCTGGCGCCTGTCCATTATTTTAGGCTCGGAAGGGAAGGAATTGCATGGCAATTTGCAATTGGCTCCCAAACTTATTGAAGCTCTGAAAATACCGTCTTTGAGCCCAATTGCATCTAGGTTAGTCATTTATGGCATTTTCAATAAGCCAGGGACTATATTAAACTCTCAGCAAATTCTGTGGAATCCGTCTCAATTGCGTCGGCAAATTCAGAAAATGCTTTTTGCTATAATTGACGGTCGCTCCGAAACCGAAAAGGGGCTCGCCTGTCGCTTATTGACTTGTTCTGCTTTAACTTCGGTTAAAGACAGTTGCCAACAATCAATAGCTAAATTGAGAGCACTTTTAAATGATCAGCAATTGGGACAAGTTGCCTCCGAAGCATTGGCCGCGCTCTCTCTTTCTTTAGGCGCTCACTTCCCTGTTGAGGTCTCGTGTGAGGGGTGGGAACGTGCTGATATTGTCGATGCTTTAGAAGCCGAAGCTGCGGAAGAAGCTGCCGAAGGAGTGCGTCGTTGGTTAGACGATCCTGGCAAAGACTCACAGGAAAGAACGTTGGAAGCTCCGGCTTTAGCTAACATTCGGGGCGAAGAGCCTAAAATCAGATTACTCGCCCGTTATATGCTCAAAGTAAATGATGCTTTCCAGCGTGAAACAATGGCTCAAACTCGTCCTTACTTAATTCTGCCTCCCAACTTTGCCAATGTACAGCGTCAAAAGTTAGTAGCCGCTTGGCATACTTTTTTGGCTGCTCGTAATTTATCGTTTAGCAACCATGAATATGGAATGAACTTATTTGATAGCTTTTGCAATTATTTGCCAAGCTATGAGAACACTTCCAACAATGAAGTGGCAGTGCGTGAATTAGATATATTTCAATTGTCCGGCGCCCTTCGCTTGGAGCCTGGAGCCGATCCCTTCTTTATCAAACTAGCCTCTTTAATCCCTCCGCCTGGATGTTCTGACGAATTTGAAGCGGCTTCCTTGCCAGTTATTTGTCGTTGCCCTTACGGTACTAAAGACGGAGACGCGGTTGATTTGGGCGCTTGTGAAGTGCTAAATATAGACAATGGAGAGTGGCTCTCTTTTGTTGATATTCGCTTCTGTATGGCTTTGCATCTAAGTGCTGAAAATCGTATTTTGTATGAAACCTTGGGCCATATTTACTCTAAGGTAGTTAAAGCCAAACAAGCAGACTGCGGTTTTGAAGTAAGTTCAGAGCACCCAGAGGGCCTAATTTCCGCTGACAGTAAGGAAATTATTCCTCCTGATCAAAAGCGCAAACTTTGTCTTACTTTAGAAAATTTGGCAGCCAACTTAGCGGAAACTTTTGGCTTGAAGGAAGAACAGAGCGCTCAGGCTCTGACTATCCTTTTAGGGCTTAGAAAAAAGAGTCGTTACAAACTTCCTTCCTATCTTGAAAGTCGGTAGAAAAAGGCTTTTGGTCTATTGTGAATTGGAGATTTTCCTATAAAAAATTCTTCAGTTCGTTTACAAGCGCAGTACTTTTGGTGATAATAAGGGTAAGCCTATATTTTTGCTCCGTAAGGAGGATCTTTTCATGAACGGAATTGGCAATTTAGCTAGCATTATGGGGAGCGGTTTTGCTTCTCTCACTTCCTTAGTTCAAGGCTTCGATAATGCCAACAAAGAGTGTGGTACTGGAGCCGGTGTAGACTATTCTTCCGCTATCAATGATTTACGCGAAAAATTAGAAGCTTGCGGAGTAGAAGTACCCGAAAATACTACCAATTCTTTTAGCGTTTTGGGCAATCAAGCCGAAATGCAGCAATCTATTTTAGATTTGAGCAAACTCGAAGAGAAAGAGAATAAGAGAGCTCAGATCGAAATGGAAAGAGAAGCTGATAAAGTTGAACTGGCCAAGAGTGAGTATTTCTCAAAGAATAGTTATGCCGTAGACGATAATGGCAATCTAATCTTTGAAAATGGTCAGCCCAAAGTTCTTGAAGGTGTGCCCGAAGATTCTAAGAGCGCCGCTGCCCGTGCTGCTTACGAAAAGGAAGTTAAGTACCAGGCTCAGCTGGCCGCTTTGGACAAAGGTGAAGATTATACCAACATGCCTGCTAGCAAACAGCTCAGTGAGCTCTATTCTGATTACAATAAGATGAATGAGTATATGAACTCTGAAGATGGTCAAGCTAAGTTACAAGAACTTATGAAGCAAGCCAATATCGAGTCTCAAAATGCTAGCATCTCTGCTGACGCTGCTATTATGCGTCAGACTTTGCCTCCGGCCCTTAAGGGTATGGCTGGCACCTACGAAAGCGCTTGCAAAGGCCACTTAGCCAATGCTCGCAACGTAGTGGCTAATAGCCCTGAACAGGCTGCTGTCAATGATTACAACAACCAAATGAAAATACAAATTGCTCAAATGCGCGAGCAAATGAATGCCAAAATTCAAAACTTCGAAGGTTACCAGTTAGACGATCTTTCTATGGAGTATACTTTTTAGTTTTGGTTAGGCCCAGTCCTAAAAAGTATTCTATCTTTTTTAGGATTTGCGGGCAAGTTTTTTGCTTCCTTTGCCTAATAAAGATGGCACTTTGTGCATGAACAAAGTGCCATCTTTTATTTCGTGGTCTTTTTTTTGTGCTACAATGGCAACCTACGCTGCATGTGTGGCCAAAATTTTTTGGGAGGAAAGAGATAAATATGGATGCTGCCTTTTGGTGGAGCTTTTTTCTCAGCTTCGGTATTTCAGCCTGTTGCGGAGTTCGTGCTGGACTAAGTTTACTAGGCGTATCTGTTTTGGCCCACCTAGGTTGGCTTTTTCTCGATCCCAATTTCTATTTTATGGCCGATTGGCGCTTTATCGCCTTGGTCGTTTTGGCGGCAGCTATAGAAATTATTGTCGATAAGTTTAGAGTTTACGGTCATGTTCTGGATAGTTGTGGCTTGGTTTTACGCACCGCAATAGCTATTTGGTTGGCCGTTTCTATTATTACTTGCTCACATTGGGTGGGATTGGTTGTTTTAGGCGTCAGTGTCGGCGGTTTAACAGCTCTTCTGGTCAATTTAGCTAAGCCTCTAATGCGCCTTTGGCTAGTGGATTTGGCGCCTGGGGTCACTTCCATGGGCACCATGGTGTTGTCTTTGTTGGAAGATTTGGCTATTTGCATGCTTTTGGCTGCTATCTTCTGGTGCCCTTGGGTGGGATTGGTTTGCGGTATTTTAGCGATTCTGTGGGGACTTTTTGTTTTGGGACTTTTTATTAGGCAAGGAGGCAACTTGCCACGTTGGTATTGGAATAGGCTTACCTTGCAAGAAGTTGAACACTGAACGTGGTTAGGAAATAAAGCTAGAGCAAGCAAGAAGCTAAAAGCAAGAGTATAGCTAAAAAGGTGAAGTTTAAGACTGTAAAAGTATATAAATAAGCTTTACTATCGGCCTGGGCGCCATTGATATAAAGGCGGTAAGAAATAAGGCTGGCTAAGGAAGCTACTAAAGTACCTAAGCCCCCTAAGTTTACACCTAAAAGCAAAGCTACGCTCTGCTTGGTAAAAGGGGCCAGCATAACAGCCGCTGGCACGTTACTGATAATTTGTGAGAGCAAAGCGCTGGCAAATAATTCGCGTCCGGCCAATAAGTATTCGGCCCATTCTTTTACTTGCTCTACTTGGGCAGTGTTGCCTACAAATATAAAAAAGCAAACAAAAGTCAGCAAGAGTACGTAATCAAGATGTTTAAGCAACTCCCTATCGGCCGCTAAAAGCCAGATCAGTATAAAGGATGCACAAAAATGGGCCGAGACTACTTTGGCTACCGTTAATAAACACAACGCCAAACAGAGAAAATATCGCAATAGTAAGGCTCTGTCCAATTTAGGCAATTCATTCTCGCAACTGTCGGATAGCATTGTTGACGACGTAACGAATTTAGCTTCAATAAACATAGATGCTTCAATTAAAGCCAAAGACACTAGGCTCCAAGGTATTGTTAAAGTCAAAAATTGTTTGAGACCTAAATTGTAAAAAGAGCAAAGAAAAATATTTTGCGGATTGCCTAAAGGTGTGACCATGCTGCCCAAATTGGCAGCTACAGTTTCCATAACGATGGTAAAAATTAGACGTTGCTTACTTGTTCCGCGCATTACTTGTAAAGTAAAAGGCACAAATACTATTAAGGCTACGTCATTGGTAATAAACATAGCCGAGAAGAAACATAGTAAGACTAAAAGGTTGGCTAAACACGCCTTAGAGCGGCAGTGACGGCGCAAATGAACAGCTAAATTTTGAAAGAAACCTACTCGTTGCAAACCTGCAGCTGTGGCCATAAGCGAAAAAAGCAATTCTAAAACGCGCAAGTCAATATAGCTTAGATATAGGCTCAAACTTGGCTTTGTAAAAAAAACGGAAATTGCTGCTGCCAAAGCCGCCAGACAAAAAACCAACTCTTTGTGAACAAAACGTATCGCCAAAGCTGTCGATGAGGGAGAGGGGCAAATTAAAAGTCTGCTAACCCAACGAGAGACTAAAAGTCGCCCCTGACTATCTTTAACGCAGAAAAGATCATGCAAATGGCGGAAAATTTTAATTTGTTTCGGTGAGGGTAGCATCTTTTTGGGACTTATTGTGGCTTAGAAGAACTGTTTTTGTTAAATCTATTGGTTAGCAATTTACGAATTTGACCTAACCAATCACTTAAAGATAAACAAGGCCGATCTGGCCGGTGAGGAAACCAAGTATGGCCATTTAATTCTGGAGCGACTTTTAAGCCGCCGCGTCGCATAATTAACCAACGGCTGCAACGAGGAGCAAAACGCAACTGGAGCCACTCTTTGCGGACACCATTTACCAACCAAGTAAGAGTAAAAAAGTTGTCTTTTACTTTTATTTGCCACTCCCGATCGGCTAATTCTCTATTTAGATAGCTCATAATTAAATTGGCAAAAAATTGTTGCATGATCGGATCAAGCTTAGCTTGTCGCAAACAAGCAATTCCAGCTTGGCCTGCAATTGTGTAGGCTTGCTCTTCTGTTGCCGAATTAAAATGGGGTATAGATTGATAACTTTTCTCTGCCTGTTGACTCATAGCGGCCGAATACTTTCCGCGACTTTCTAGATCTTTCCTTTATCGTCTCTATTTAGCCTTAATTGCAGCCTAAAAATGATTATAACCACAACTTTTTAGGTAGTTAAAAACCATGAATTTTAGCTTTAGTGCTTAAAATGTTCAAAAAGTAACTTAATGTAACAAGGAACTGCAGGCCGAAGTTCAAAAGTTTGCTTCCTTGAAGACAGAAAGATTTTCGGCTCTTAATTGAGCATGTAGTCAATACCTTTTGGAGGCTTATTCTTTAATATGAAAGCGATTCCCAAAAAATATCAGTTCGCCGAAGCTGAAGCTGAATGGGCGAAAAATTGGGCAGAATGGGGAATTTATAACTGGGATTCTTCCCGTCCCCGCGAAGAAACTTTTGTCGTAGACAGCCCGCCTCCCACAGTATCCGGTTCTTTACATATCGGTCACGTATTTTCTTATACTCACCAAGATTTAATTGTACGTTATCAGCGTATGTTGGGCAAAAATATTGCTTACCCTATGGGCTGGGACGATAACGGTTTACCTACCGAGAGACGTGTACAAAACGTCTTTGGCATTAAGTGTAATCCCAACTTGCCTTACGATCCTGATTACAAATTAGAGCGCCAGCCAGTAACTAGTGGCAAAAAGAAAGCCGCTGTTCCCCAGAAAGAAGTTTCTCGCCCCAACTTTATCGAAGCTTGCACCACTCTTACCAAAGAAGATGAAAAAGCTTTTGAAGATTTGTGGCGCCATCTGGGTCTCTCTGTAGACTGGAATTTAGCTTATAGCACCATCAACGATACTTGCCGCCGCGCCTCTCAGTTCTCTTTCCTCGATTTGGTCAAAAAAGGCCGAGTCTACCACGCTGAATTGCCTACTGCCTGGGATACCGGCTTCGGCACTGCTGTAGCTCAAGCCGAAATGGTAGACAAAGAAGGTGAAGGACGCTTCCACGATTTGCGCTTCCAAGTGGAAGGCGGCGGGGAATTTACTATTTCTACTACTCGTCCAGAATTATTGGGCGCTTGTATTGCTGTTGTGGCTCATCCTGACGATGAACGCTACAAGCCTCTCTTTGGCAAGAAAGCTATTACGCCTATTTTCAAGGCTGTTGTACCTATTTTACCTGCCGAACATGCCGATCCTGAAAAGGGTACCGGTATTTTGATGGTTTGTACTTTCGGTGATACCGCCGACGTAGAGTATTGGCGCAAATCAGATTTGCCTTTACGTCAACTTATTGGTCGTGATGGCAAGATTGGCCACGCCGACTATTCTCAGGAGCCTTTCCAGAGCTTGGATCCTGAGGCTGCCAATGCTGCTCACGCTCAATTAGAAGGACTGTTTGTCAAACAAGCCAGAGCTAAAATCGTAGAACTTCTGCGCGAAAGCGGCGACTTGTTAGCTGAGCCTCGTCCAACTAAGCAATTTGTAAAATATTACGAAAAAGGCGAATTCCCCTTAGAGTTCGTGACCACTAGACAGTGGTTCATTCGTGTTTTAGACGTTAAAGACAAAATTTTGGAGCAGGCCCGCAAGATTCAATGGCATCCCGAATTTATGCGCAGCCGTATCGAGCATTGGATTGAAGGCTTGCAATATGATTGGTGTATCAGCCGTCAGCGCTTCTTTGGTGTACCTTTCCCCGTTTGGTACCGTTTAGACGAGCAAGGCAATGTCGATTACCAAAATCCTATTTTCGCCGATGCTTCCATGTTGCCAGTTGATCCTTTGAGCCAGTCGGCTCCTGGATTTAAAGAAGAGCAGCGCGGTGTTCCCGGTGGCTTTATCGGTGATCCCGATGTAATGGATACTTGGGCCACTTCTTCCTTAACTCCTCAAATTGTCAGTGGCTGGGGTGTTGACGACGATCGTCACGCTAAATTATTCCCCATGGATGTGCGTCCTCAATCTCACGAAATTATTCGTACTTGGGCTTTCTACACTATCGTAAAAGCTTGGATGCATGAAAATACAATTCCTTGGAAGCATGTAGTCATTAGCGGTTGGATTTTAGACCCTGATCGTAAGAAGATGGAAAAATCCAAAGGTAATGTTGTTACTCCTAAGCCTTTCTTAGAAGAGTATTCTGCCGACGCTGTCCGCTACTGGGCTGCTCGCGCTCGTTTGGGCACGGATACCGTTTTTGATCCTCAGCTTTTCGACTTAGGTCGCAAGTTGGTCACTAAGCTCTTTAACGCCAGTCGCTTTGTAATTAGTCAGCTCAGCGCCAATTTGGATTACAAGGAACATTGGACTAAAGAAAATGTTACCGTTCCTTTAGATCAAGCTCTGTTGGCTCGTTTGCGCTCTGTGGTTAAGGAAGCTACCGACGACTTTAACAAGTTTGAATATGCGGCTGCTCTCCAAGCTGTCGAGGGTGATTTCTGGAACTTCTGCGATGACTATGTTGAATTAGTTAAGCGCCGTTCTTACGAAGCTGAAGACAGCGCCGGACGTCGTTCTGCTATAGCTGCTCTTTATTTGGCTATGCGCACTATCTTGCGTCTCTTCGCTCCGTGTTTGCCTTACGTAACTGAAGAAGTTTGGTCATGGCTCTTTGCCACTGAAACTGGTCGTGAGCGTTCTATCCACACTTCTCCTTGGCCTACAGTTGCCGAACTTGACGTGCCCGAACCTCAGTTCGAGGATATTTATGGTTGCGCCGTAGAAGTTCTTTCTAAAATTCGTCAGGCTAAGACCAAGGCTCAGAAGAAGTTGCGTTGGCCTGTTAAGACCTTAACTATAAAAGGCTCCGCTGCGTCTCTGGCTGCTTTAGACCAAGCTCTTTCCGACGTCCTTTTAGCTGGAAGTGCTGAAGATGCTGAAGTTGTAAAAGTTGAAGCTGCTATCGAAAACGGTGAACACTTTGAAGTTGAAGTCGAGCTGGTTGAAACTCTCCCCGAAGAAGCTTAGCTCCCCGTAAATTATAAGCTGCCGATTTGTCTTTTAGACTTGGCGGCAGCTCTAAGATAAAGAAGCCGACTTTTTGTAAAAAAAGTCGGCTTCTTGCTTTATTTGTGCGATTGACTATTTTAAAACATCATCTAGGAAGTTACCTAAAATATCAAAGCCTTGGCCTGTTTGCGAAGAAATCATAAAAACTTCTTGGCTATCAATTTGAAAAGCTTTAGCGGCTCTAGCTTTAGCTTGAGCTGTTTGGCTGCGATTTATCTTGTCGCCTTTAGTTAAAACTATGCATACTGGTAAATTATTTTCAACTAACCAGTCATACATTTGTAAATCGGAATCTTTTATCTCGTGACGGCAATCAACCAACAGAATGGCCAAACGAATACCTTCTCTTTTAGCTAAGTACTCTTCCAAAGCGTGGCCCCAACGCTCTTTTTCTGCTTTGGACACTTTGGCAAAACCATAGCCGGGCAAGTCTACTAAATACCAAGAGTCATCAATTAAAAAATAGTTGATTAGTCTGGTTTTACCTGGAGTTGAACTAACTTTAGCGATCTTGCGGTTAGTTAACTTACATATAAAAGACGACTTGCCAACGTTGGAACGTCCCACCACAACTATTTCCGGCTTAACGCAAGCTGGCGGGGTCTCCTTAATAGTGGGGGCACTAGTAATGAATTGAACATTTTTAATTTTCACAAATAATGGCTCCTAAAATATTAGCGTTTGCAAAGTTTTGTAAAAAAATAGAAGCGCTCCTCCTTCTTGCGAAAGGAGAGGCGCTCCTATGTTGATCCACAATACTCCAAGATACTTCAAGATCCGAAGATCAGGGGCAATCAAAGCACCTAAGAGACCACGATTCAACTATTCTGCACAGTAGATTGCTATTTCATCTGCTGCAATTGCTCATACGCGGGAAGGCTATGCAAAGCATTGTAAAAAGCTTCGTCACCCATCTTTTCCTTAGCGGCCATAAGAGTGGCGGAACCTTGATCGTATCCTTGCAAAACCAGCTCTTCGATACGGGAAGTAGCTTGAGGATCAGAATCTACCAACTTACCGACAAAGTCTGCGCTGGCTTTTTCAAAGTTCTGAATGCCTCGAATAGTTTCACGAACTACGCCGCTGCGAGCTTCTTCAACCTGAACCTCGTAATCAAGTTGGCCTTTAGCACCGCGTTTGCGCTTTGTGGCTGCATCTTTGGTATTGAGACCGAATGATTCATTGTCCCACAAATTGAGGAAGTGAGCTCTGGCACTTTCGCGCTGAGAAACAGAGGCTTCATCGTCAGGATTGAACTTAACATAGCCAGAATGCTCCCAGTTGACTCCCATACCTTTATTAGAGAAGTTTGTGCTTCCGAAAAATTCCCCTTTATCTGTGAGAATTTCTTTTGCATGAACTTTACGATCGTGGCTGGAGCTGCGCGGTAAAAGAGTCCAGTGGACATCAATACCGTGATCTTCCAAGAATTTTAAGCCACCTTCGTTGGGAGTGCCACCATCAGGATATATTCCAGAGTCGGCCACTACGCGGATATCGATATCTTTGCCTTGAGCTTGCATCTCATCGCGCTTGGCTACCAATACCGAAGCTACACTCTTGGTCATAACGAAAGCAGGTACGTAGATAAACTCTTCGGCATCTTGTATGGCTTGAATCATGGCTGCGCGGCGATCATTGGGTAAGTCTGCTAAAGCTATGGCAGTTGTTCCTTTAGGATCACCGGTAGGAATATCGATATCTTGCAACTTGGCTACGTTTTCTGGAGAACGGGTAATATCCAAAGCGCGTTGCACGATGCCTAAGAAAGCTTCTTTGCCCTTAGGAGAGAGGGGAATATCTTGACCACGTTTGAGTAAGCTATCTATCTCTTCCAAAGAGCAATCTGTATAGTCGGAAACGTTTTGTCCCATAGATTTGGCAACGTCGGCCAATTGCTGAGCGTTGGTGGCCTTGGGCATTTCGGTACCGGCAGGAGAAGGGCCGCTGACGCAGTCGAACATAGAAATTAGACCGCGAGTGCCCATATTGATATCGCCTTCCATGAATTCGGCCAAAGGTTTATCACCGTAAACTTCTTCGTTGGAAGCGCCTATCGAATGGCCGACATCACGTTTAAAGTTTTCCACCAAACGTTTGGCTGCAGGGCCTTCGATTGTGTAACCAGCGTCGATATTCTCACCACTACCGGCGTTGGCATTCATACCGGAGAGTAAGAACTTTTCGCCTACGCGTAAACCTTTGCGGTGCATGAGGTTGCTGGGATTTTTAAGTTGCTTGGAAATCGGATAAGTGGAGACGGCCACATCGCCTTGAACTTGGGAAAGCTGAATCAAGGTTTTTAACTTGTCGGGTACTTCGTCGATAACTACATGATCGCCAGCAAAAGCTACTAAACGACCAGGATCGACATTGACACGTACTTTATTGCCAGCTTCGGCAGCTTGCGCCAACTTGCCAACGATTTCAGGACTAGTCAACTCGTAATACTGAGCGTCAATTTCTTGAGGATGGCCTGCTTTGGCTTGAGCGGTGGCCTCGTCAAGCATAGTATTCATTTCTTTCCAGATTTCGGCGCCGTGGAAAGATTCGATACTGTTGCCTTGATACAAGTTGGGACTGGTGCCGTCGCGTAAACCTTGAATGTTGTCTACCAGAGGCTCTAAGGCACTCTTTTGCAAATCGGAGTAGGCCGCATAGTTGGCAACTAAGGAAGTGGGGCCAAAAGAAGCTCCGGCGGCTGCATCTACGGCCAACTGAGCCTGAGTTAAAGCTAAAGATTCACGAATTTGATCGCTACCGGAACGGAAAACGTGTACGTCAGCTAATTCGGCTTTAATCGTTTGGTCTTTGTAACCACTAGCTTTGAAATCGCTATGTAAAGCTCTGTGGTATTTGAAACAAGCACGTCCTAAATCTTGGATCTGACGCAAATCTTCTCTAGAGACACAATCGTTGGCCTCCACTCGATCTGCTAATTCACTCCAAGCTTCTGGAGAAGCGTTGCCTTCTACTCTGATATTGCCGGCGCTGTTGGCCATATTGCGGATAAGAGCAGGATTGACCGCCTGGCGGTTTACTTGATAGACGCCTACATTAAATACTGAACCAATTCCCATAGTACAACCTCCTGCATCTACCTAATTAAAAATCAGAAATGTACAGAGTTGGTGACAGATTTGTTAATATTTGTCACTTTTAGCAAGCTTTGTCGCTCAGCCGTCGGAGGCATTATTTCGCGGGGAAAGCTGTCACAATTAAGGCAATTTTTCCTGCCTTGGAAGTATACTTTTACTCGTCGGCGAAAGCGTCTGCACCAACCTACCTTGTGTCTAAGGAGCTACTATTGAAAAACAACTTAAGCAAAATACCGCTTTTATTATATTCTGTTGTGGTGTTGCTGTTTGTACTGTTGTCTTTACCTACTCAAGCTTGGGCCGACGATAGTAAAATGCTGCAAGATCTTGATGAAGCCATTCAAACTAGCAAGTTCCATTTTGACTCTCTCACTCCGGAAGAAATACAACGCAGTAGTAATCAGAAATTGCTGGAACTTTACTCTATTAGTTCGAGAGTAGTCGATTATTGTCAAGGCATTATCGATGACAAAAAAGAGTTCCCCAATCATGAAATTCAATTGAAAGCTCAGCAATGTCAGCGTATCAATTATCGTGTAGCTAAAAAATTGGAGCCGGAATTGCGTCGTCGCTCTTTGAAATATACTCCTGTAAAAATTTTGCTGCGCTAAATATGCAAAAGTGAAATAATGGCATGCGGTATATTATATTCACCTTGTACTTACTTTTTTGTTTAGGTGCGGGAAAAGAGTTCCGAGTGCAGTATTTTACTCGTTAAATCAATTGTCACTTTTTCTTTTTTGTAAGGAGTTTTGTATCTATGAATAATATTCGTAAATTTGCCGCTTTGGCTTTAATGGCTGGAGTATGTGCCGCACCTTTAGCTTTTATGTCAGACTCTGCCCAAGCACAAAATTACCCCAAAGCTGGACAATACTATCCTAAGGCTGGAAACTATCCTCGCGCTGCCGGTAAATCGGCTCCTCAAGCTGCTCCTGCTCAGTCTTCGAGCGTACAAAATTCTGCTGAGAGCTCGGCCGTTGTCAACAACTCGTCTTCCAATGCTCCTAAGGCTGGGGCCAGAAATGAAGATAAAATGTATTACGATCGTTACGAGAATACCATGAAAGCTTGGCGTGCCGTTGAAGCCGAAATTAAAGGCGGTCAGCGTGATATCTCCACTTATGATGGTGAAGTTTTGAAAAGAAACCATCGCAATATCGCTGTTTTATGGTGCATGATTCATAAAGAATACAGTCAGAGTGTCCAAAGAATAGATCAAGGACGTTCCACTTTGAGCAAACAAGCCGTCACCGATATTCGTGATTGGATGGGCAGCTTGTATTACTTAGTAAACGCTTTTGAAGATGAATTGAAGAGCCGTGGTTTAGAGTTCGATTCATATGAATCTATCAAAAGAGAACAGGGTGTAAGAGATTAACCCTGCTGATAAAAAAATAGGTAGATTTGGGCGCCAAGCGTTTTTTTTGCTGTCCTTTTGTACAGAAAAAGCGTCTTGGCGTACTTGTGTCAAGCGTATTTCACCTTCTTCTGCTCAGAGTTGAGGTTTTTTGCAATGGATTTTTCTTCTAAAGTCGCAAAAAAAAGTTTAGAGTTAGATGACGTAAGTATATGTCGTGCCGAGAAGAAAGATTTACCCGGTATAATTGACTTGTCGGTAGAAATAGTCGGTTATTCTATGTCTCCGCGTCGCCAAAACGATCTGGCCAAGGCGGGAGAAATCCGTCGCAATGATATGGAAGCTTTGTATTGGCAAATTTCCCGAGGCAACATGGCTGTTTTTGTAGCTAAAAATGCTAAAGGCCAGATAGTAGGTCACGTAGTAGCCAAATTGGACACAACGGAATTTTTGACAGGTGAAAAACAAGCCTGGATTTTAGATTTAGCAGTCAAACCAGGATATTGGAGCCGTGGTTTGGGACAAAATTTAATGTATGCTGTAGAAATGGCCGCTTTGGAATTGGGAGTTAAGTATGTGGGCTTAACCGTAACTTGTGCTAATAAAAGAGCGGCTGATTTCTATAAAAAAATGGGCTACCAAGATGAGCGTATGCAAATGGTTAAAGAACTTTGTTAGAGGTTCTGAGTTGGCTTTTTTCTCCCATAATATGCGCTTTCTGCCTGCAAACTTGTCTAGGTTGTGCAGGTAAAAAATAGGATTTCACCGAAAGTGCCGCGCAGTCGCATTTCTTTAGAAATGGGAGTTGTCAGGCGCGTTCGGCAGACGATGGTTGCGGAATCAGAGGATTGATGCAAGTCCGCTTCGGCATTCTCTTGCCAGTTGCTGGAGAGCACGTCAAAGAACGTTAAAGCGATAATTCTAAGGAACGGAAGGGATCAAGCTTTGGCCAGAAAGCCTCGTACCAAATCAGACAGCGATATGTTAGACAGTAATGCCGATATGTCAGTAGAAGGCCGCCTCTCTAGAATAGAGGTGGAGTTAGAAGATATCTCCTTAGTAGGCGATACCACAAGTAAAGAAATATTAAAGCTCCAGGGACGTTTTGAACGTCTATCTAAAGATTTTGATGAAATTGCCGAAGGCGCCTCTGCAGAAGATTTAGCTCAAGTACAGGGCTCCCTCGATGAAATGGGCGAACGCTTCAAGGCTGTAGAAGAAGCCTTGGAAGCTAAGGGCGCTGAATTTGCTTCCGTTAAGGAAGAGACTAGCGCCGAATTGCAAAAATTAAGCGCCGCTAACGATGCCACTACAGAAAAAATTGAAACCTTGGAAACTTCTTTGGGTGAGCGTCTCGATGCCTTAAAAGAAGAAGTCAGCCAAGCTTCCACTTTTGCCAAAAGCGAAGATTTTGAAAATTACAAGGTAGAGCAAGGTGTAGCTTTAGAAACCTTGGAAGAGCGCATTAAGACCGAAAACGAAGGATTGCGCTCCGATTTTTCATCTTTAAAAGAAGAGCTGAATAGCGAAAATGAAAAGAACTCTTTGGCTTTAGAGGAAAAGCTGGAGGAAAAGTCCAGGTCTCTCAAGAGCGAAGTTGAAGAGATCAAATCTTCCTTAGATTCTTTGCGCGAATCTTTAGACGGCGCCGATCAAGTTGCCGATAAGTTAAAAGCCGTCTATTCCGATGTAGAAGCTCTGCAAACTAAGCTTGACGAATACGCTCCCAAATTTGAAGAAGCTGTAGCTCAAGCTGAAGAATCTCAAAGTGAAATAGACAAACACTTGAGCGCTATCAAGATGGCTATGCGCTTAGTAGAGCAGCTCGATGAACGTGTACGCGATATCGGTAAGAGCGCTGAAGCTGTTACTGCTGCGGCAGCCAATGCTGTAGAAGCTGCTCCTCAGATCGCGGCTACCGTTGCCCAAGCTGCCAGTGCTGCTGCTTCTGCTGGAGGTGTCGCTCCGAAAGCTGCAATTAGTGAGCCTATCGAAGAAGAGCCCATTCCAGCCATTACTGAAAATTTGGGCTACGATTTAGATGACATTCTTCAGGTGGTAATTAGCCACCGCGCTTCCGATTTGCATTTGCAAGTGGGCAATACTCCTACTGTGCGCTTAAGTGGCGACTTAGTTCCTGTGGGCGATACAAAATTAGCTCAAGACGATACTAAAGCCCTTATCTATCCGGCTATGACTCGTGAGCAAAGAAGAGAAGTGAAGAAGGGCCATGAAGTTTCCTTCGCTCACGTTGCTTCTGATGGCACTCGTTTTATTGTCAACGCTTTCTTAGAGAGAGGCAACTTAAGTGCCAATTTCCACATGTTGCGTACCGAAGTTTTGGACTTCGATGTGTTGGGCTTACCTCCCATTCTGAAGAAGCTCTCCCTTTATCAAAGCGGCTTGATTATTTTGACTGGCCCTACCGGTTCTGGCAAGTCTACTACTATGGCTTCCATAGTCGACTATATCAACAACAACCGCAAGTGCCATATCGTCACAGTCGAAGATCCTATCGAGTACTATCACAAGACGGTCAACTCTTTGATTACTCAACGCGAAGTCGGTACCGATACGCAGAGTTTCAATGATGCTATCAATATGGCCATGCGTCAGGATCCCGATGTTTTGGTAATTAGCGATATTAAAGATGCCGATACTTTGATGGCTGCCACTACTGCAGCTGAAAAAGGCTTCTTAGTTATTGCGGCTATGAACATGCCTGATACCGTTCAGGCTGTGCGTCGTATGCTCTCTACCTTTACTGGCGAGACGCAGAGACAATTCCGCTTACTCTTGGCCAGTTGCTTGCGTGGCGTAATTTCTCAGAAACTTATTACCAGAGCTGACGACAAGGGCAGAGTTCCCGCCGTAGAAGTTTTAGTTGTCGATATGGCCGTTTCCGACTCTATCTTAAATGACAACTTAGAGGGCCTGGCTGCTTACTTGCAGCAAGGTGGCGTGGAAGGCATGCAAAGCTTCAATCAATCGATGAGCGCTTTGTATTCTCGTGGTTTAATTGCCAAAGACGAGGAGCAGTTCCATGAGGAACAGCCGCCCGTTCAGGATTTCTCTGGAGTAGATGCCGAAATTCATCTTCAGGAGCAGCCCAGCACCGAGATGAATGATAACGACACTATTATGAATTGGCTGTAATGTTATGAATAGCAGATTCGGAACTTTGAATTCAGATGCTGTCGATCGTGAGTTCTCGCCCGAACTTCTGCACGCTCGCTTAGTGCAAGTGCGCGAGTCTGTGACTCGCGCCTGCCTAAGTTGCGGTCGAGATCCTAACTCGGTAACTCTTGTCGGGGTCTCTAAGACTAAGCCTCTTTGTGCCATTGAAGCGGCGGCTGGGTTCGGCTTGCAGGATTTCGGAGAAAACTATGTGCAAGAGGCTAAATTAAAAGCAGAACATTTCCCCGACTTAAAGTGGCATCTAATTGGCAATATACAGAAAAACAAAGCCCACGTTGCTGCCAAAATTGCTACAGTTGTCCATTCCTTAGATTCGGCTGAATTGATTAGACGCGTCGATAAAAGTTGCGTTGAGCAAGGACGTGTAATTTCCGGACTTATCCAAGTGCGTTTGGGCCATGAAGATACGAAAAGTGGTGTCGATCCAGAAAATCTTTTCTCACTTTTAGAAGAGTTAAAGAGCGCCGATTTGCATTGCTTGCGTCTTGTAGGATTGATGACTATTCCTCCGCCTGCTGCTTCTCCTGAGGGGAGTCGCCCGCATTTCCGCCGTTTGCGTGAACTCCTAGAAGAAATTAAAGCTCGCCATTATGAGTTTTTCTCTGGCAGTGAGCTTTCCATGGGAATGAGCGGAGATTATCAAGTAGCTATAGAAGAAGGCGCTACCTATATTAGGGTAGGTAAAGCTATTTTTGGTAATCGCAATTAGTTTGCAATAAATAAAACTTCTCAAAGAGGTATAGTGTGTCTGACGGTTTTTTTGATAAGCTGAGAGATTTTTTTGTTGGCAGCGAGCAAGAATACGACAATTATTCGGAAGATGAAATGGAAGCTTCAAAAAAAACGGATGCACATGTGGCTGTAGGGAGTAGAGCTAATTTGGCTGCTCTTCCTTCTAAAAATAGCAAAGACAAGATCGAGATTGTCGTTGTCAACGTCTACTGCCCCGACGAAGCTGAAAAAAGCGGCTGGTGTTGTAAGATAGCTAGAGAAATTAAGGCTAAAAAGTGTGTACTTGTTAGCTTTGATGAAAAGACTGATAAGAATGTGCGTACGCGTATTTTGGACTTTTTGTCCGGCAGTGTTTTTGTCAGTGGTGTCAATTCTTTTAAAATTTCCTCAACTGCAGTTTTGTATTTCCCCTCGACTTTTGTGCTTTCGCGCATTCCCGGAGAAGCCGATAAAACTATGGGCGCTCCTAGAATTTCCGAGCCGGACGAGGTGACACCAGAGCCCGTTCTCGGAGGTGGCTTTTCTGATTACGCCACTCGCGATTTCCGCTGATAATTCATGATAATGTTGAACCGATCACCTAAAGGAGCCGTTGGGCTCCTTTCTCTTTATGTTCATTTCCCTTTTTGCAAACAACGTTGCATATATTGTGATTTCAATACTTTAGGCGGTGTAAAGCAAGCAGATCGCTTAGTTTACCATAAAGCTTTACTCCAAGATTTGCGTTCAGCAGCTGGACAAGTAAAAATTGATCCTGGCGGTTTACGCAGTCTTTATTTGGGGGGAGGCACTCCCACTCTGGCTCCTGCTAATTGGCTTGTTGAAGTTGTAGATACTGTAAGGGAATACTATGGCTTTAACTCACGAGCAGAAATTACTGTTGAAGCCAATCCTGGTACTCTAACTTTAGATAGTCTGAAGAGTTTGCGCCAATGTGGTATCAATCGTTTATCAATGGGTGTGCAGTCTCTAAATGGCGAGCTTTTGCATAAATTAGGACGCATTCATAGTGCGCAGGATGTTGCTGATAGTTTGTCGTGGGCTAGAGAAGTCGGCTTTGACAATATAAATTTGGATCTTATTTATGGTTTACCAGGCCAAACGGTTGCAATTTGGCAAGATACGGTAGAAAAGTTGCTTTCTTTTAAGCCTGAGCATATCGCTTGTTATGCCCTTTCGGTGGAAGAGGGCACTCCTTTGGAAAGAGCTTTAGAGCGCGGCTTGATGACTTTACCTAGTGAAGCTGAAGTGGAAAAAATGGAAAGCATTTTGCGCCATATGCTTAAAGGCTCCGGATTTGAACATTATGAAATTTCCAATTGGGCTTTACCTGGCAAACAATGCTTTCACAATAAGGCCTACTGGCGCAATGCTTCATATTTGGGCGTGGGAGCTGGAGCCGTTTCTTATTATAATGGTTGGCGTTTTAGCCGTTTGGCTAATCCCAAGCAATATGCCCAGGCTGTGTCGCAAGGGTTAGAATTGTATAGCGAAGCCGAACGCTTGGGCTCGGCATCTAGAATACGTGAATATTTAATGCTTGGCTTACGCCGTCGCTGTGGTGTCAAGGTTGCCCAATTGTTAAATCATTTTCCGTTAATATATAGGGCGAAATTGCATCTGGCTTTAAAAGAATTTTTGCGTGAAATACCTAGCGAATTATTTCGTTTTGAGCACGGTCGCTTGCGTTTAACTGGCCGTGGCCGCGATCTTTCCAATGAAATATTTGTGCGCCTCTTAGAATGTGCCTCTTTCGAAGCGGCCTTTTGCTAAAAGAGCCCTCTGTCTCGAATAAATAAAAATTATTCGGACAGAAGGCTCTTTATGTATTTTTACAATGCAAAACGAAAAAAATTACCTAAATAATATTGCGGGGAATCTTTTCGTCAGCTGTTATATTAGCTACAAAGTTCAGAACAGCTTTCTTAGCTTTATTGGCTTTAGAAATTTGCTTTACTTGCTCTGAAGGCAGCGGACTACGATTTGTAGGTACTTCTCCTGAACCGGAGGTTTTACCGTTTTCCTTGGCCTTGTTGGCTTTATCTGCTTGCTTAGCTTGACGCTCGGCTTGAATTTCCATATCGCGTCGCACGCAACGACTGACTTTTTTAGTCCATGCCCAGCCAGTTTTGGCTGCCAACAAACCTGCGCAAGCGGCTGCCGCTATGGGGCCACCCACAGCGATTGAGGCTACTACCGCTCCACCGTAAGCTAGATCTAGGGCACCGTTAATAATTTTGGTACGGCTCTTATTTTTAATGCCTTTTTGGATGCTTTTGAGGCCGACGCCTATATTCAAAGCTGCAGCCGCTTTGCGTAACGGAGGCAAAATTGTCTTCTTGACAAACTTAGCGGCAGTACCGGCTTTGCCTTCCAAACCCAAAGTGCCAACTACCGCCCCGTTGAGAGTTTTGCGTACGCCTGCCAAAGAAGTGCGCAAACCACTAAGCACTTTATGACTGTCTTTCTTCTTTATACCCTTAATGGTATTGCGTGTACCTTCGCCTATTTTGAATAGGCCCTCGCCAGCTAAGACAGCTCCACCTGCACCGCAGCAAATTTCGGCACTCACGCCAGAAAAATCGGACAACTTATTGAAAAATTCGATATTTTTCTTAATGCCGCCGCCTTTATTGGCAGCATCTTCAGCCAGATCCTTAATATCGTCTACTTGTTCGTCGTCGAGGACTTCACTACAGAAAGCCGCTGCACCCAACCCTAATATTATAACGGTGGGAACGCCCTTTTTGGCATGGTCTTTAACAAAAGTTAAAGGCGAATGGCGAGCCTCTTTATATAAAGACATGCCTTTTTTGACCATCTTTTTAGGGCTCAGCTTCTTGCCTTTTTTCTTAGCTTTGGCTGGAGCAGAGGAGGCCGCTTCGCTGTCGCTACTAATAGCCTGAGCTTCGGATTCGGTAGCAGAAGCTGCTTCTAAATCAGTAGCTGCAGCGGCACTGTCCGCTTGGCTTATTTCAACTTGATCGCTGACAACGGCAGGCGCAGACTCTTGCTTGGAGATACCATTATCACCTAGTGGCACTCGAGTAGCGTTGGTTATATTTTGATTTTGTAAGGAGGAACTGATACTAATCATGAGTCGCCCTTGCGCGTAAAAAAGAATTTAACTATATATTACTTTAATTTGCCTACGAAAGAAAGAATATATTTACTCTACATCGGCTATAAAGTGTTACAAAAACGGCAAAATACTATTTTTGTTGCCAAATTATAGCCAGCTTGCTTTTAAAATCCGCAGCCAGTTCTTATAGAGCACTTTTTCCAATTCTTTTTCTTTCAGACCTGCTTGGCGCAAACCGTCAGTTATTAAGTTTAGATCGGTAACGTCTTTTATCTGATCCGGAATAAGACAACCGTCAAAATCGGAACCTAGAGCTACATGATCGAAACCTATTTGCTTGCCTATATAAACTATATGGGCTATGACCGCTTCCAATTCGGTACGGATACTCTTTTGTTGGTGGTGGTTTAAGAGCTCCTGGCGGCATTGTTTAAAATTGGCATAGAGCTTTTCTGCACTGGGAATATAGGTGAGCTCTTGAGCGCGTGGGCCGATTAGATCGGGCACGTGCATAGTTACGCCCACTAATCCTTGGTGCTCGGCTACAGTTGCCAATTGCTCATCTGTAAGAGCACGAGAAGCTGGGCATAAAGTGAAAGCACTGCTGTGTGAAACGACCAAGGGACGCTCGGAGGCAGCTGCTAAATCAAAGAAACCTTGAGCGTTTATATGGGCGGCGTCTAGCATAATGCCGAGTTCTTGGCATCGTTTGACCAAAGCCAAGCCTGTGGCAGTTAGGCCTGGGCCAGTGTTGGGATGTACTTTGTAAGCGAAGGGGACGCCCGTACCAAAAATATTGGGGCGACTCCAACAAATACCCAAAGAGCGCACTCCGGCTTGATACAAGGTTTCTAAAGCTTCTAAATTTACATCAATAGCTTCACAGCCTTCCAAATGGATAACCACTGCCAACTTTTGGCGGCTCATAGTATCAGTTAGCTCTTTGTAAGAGCGGACTACCTTAAAACCATCTGTAATTCGTTCGTCCTGAAAAATATGGCTCATTACTTCCAAAGTGGCTGTCAGAGCAACTTGATGATCTAAAGGAGGCTCTAAATCTGGTTGGCGACCTTCGGGCACTTCTCGGTTGTGGGCTTGCAAACAAGTGCTCTCTTCACCTAAGGGCGGATCGATAAAAATAGCGCAAAGAGCACCTAAATAGCCTGCTTCCAAGGCGCGAGGCAAGTCTATATGGGCCTGGGGATAGCCATGCACAAAAGCGTGTTTGTTTATTGGAAAAGTGCGCAAATGGCGCGGAGGGTAGCACTTAACGAAAGAATCATTATGACCATCAAAGAAAATAGACATGAATAATGGTTCTTCCTCTAAAAAGTTGGGCCTGCTTTTTTTATAAGCAAGTCTATTTTGTAAAGCTCTGTCTAGTTAAAAAAGGGCTGCTGTCAGCTTTGGGGAAAAGTTGGTCATTAACTTTGAGAGAGGCGTGCATTTTTATATGGCTGAAGCAAATTGGCAAATAGATTTTGAATCTTTACAAAAGCGGCTTCCTGCTGCTTGGCAAAGCGTTTGCAGCGACCCTAATTGTGAACGTACTGTGGTAGTTTTGCCTTCAATTTCTTTGTCACCGCTGGAATTAGCCAATGTGCAAGGATCTGTCCATTACGAAGAACGATTGCTCTCTTTTCTCACCTTGTTGGAAATGCCTAAAACGCATGTCGTCTATTTGAGCGCTTTGCGCATTCCCGATGATGTAATCTCTTACTATTTACAATTTTTGCCCGGCGTAACATTTTCTCATGCCCAAGAGCGACTTCATTTAATCTCGCTTATGGACCGCAGTGATATTCCCTTGACGCAGAAAATTTTAGAGCGTCCAGCTGTCATTGAGCGTATAAAAAGGGCTATAAAAAATCCGGCCCTTTCTTATATGGAAGTTTATTACAATACAGAATTGGAACATGAACTGGCCGTCAAATTGGGCATTCCTATTTTTGGCTCCGCTGTCGATTTGCATTATTGGAGTGGAAAATCTGGTTCGCGTGATATTTTCAAAAAATTGGATATAGCTCATCCTAAAGGGTACGGCTCTATTTTCAGTATGAAAGAGGCGGCCCAAGCCATTGTAAATTTGCGCAGCGAATGTCCCAATCTTGAAGGCGCAGTTATAAAATTAAATGAAGGCTTCTCCGGTATTGGCAATATCTTGGTAAAATTTTCCTCTTTGGGCGCCAGACAAACGCAGGACGAAATTGCCGATTACTTAGAAAATTTATCGGATGATAGTTGCGGTGAAGTTTCTTGCCAAGCTTTTAAAAAAGTGCTGGCTGACCAAGGCGGAGTAGTGGAAGATTTTATCGATGCTCCTGGTAAAACTTCGCCTACTATACAAATTTTTATCAATCCCTTGGGCGAAATTTGCATAGACTCTACTCACGAGCAAGAATTGGGCGGCCGTTCTGGCTTGGAATATATCGGTTGCTCTTTGCCCGCTAAAGCCAACTATGTGCAAGCTTTACATCACTTAGGCAGTGAAATAGGTCGCGAGTTGGTGCGTTTGGGCTACATTGGCCCTGTTTCCATCGATTTTATTGCTATTCCCCGAGGCTCCGAGAAAGTTGCTGGCCTAGTTGACGGCGTGGTCTATGGCCATGGCGATTACGAACTTTATGCTGTAGAAATAAACTTACGCCGGGGTGGCACTACCCATCCTTTAAGTGCAACTAGTTTCTTAACTGGCGGCCGCTATATGCCGGAAAGCGGATCTTTTAAAACTCCTTCGGGACGCAAAATATTTTACGTCTCTTTCTCCAATATCGCGCCACCTGAAGCTAAAGGCCTTTGCCCCGATGATATTATAGACATCGTTACCGAGTTCGGTTTGCACTACAATTCAGCCACTTGCTGCGGTGTAATTTTCCATATGATGGGCGCTTTGTCTCAATACGGTCGTTTGTCTGGCACGTGCGTAGCCGACTCTCCGAAAAAAGCTTGGGAATTGGTAGAAACAACCAAACAAATATTGGCTGAACAAGCCGTAAAGCTAAGCTGGTTGCAACAATAAGACGGAAAGGCAAAAAAGTGGATCAAACTACAGAGCAAAAAAATCTACTTTTAACAGACGTGCTGGCCGACGTCTCTCGCGCCTTTTACCTTAGTATTTGGGTATTGCCATCTTCAGTACGCGAGCCTATAGGGGTAGCCTATTTGCTGGCTCGCGCCGCTGATACCTTGGCTGACAATCCGCAAACCGATCCTCAAGTGCGTTTGGCCGATTTAGAAAAATGGCAAACTATTTTAGCTTCCAAAGGCGCTCCTGAAGAGAGTCGGCCTTTCTGGGACTATCTAAAAAATTACGTGCAAGAAGGGGCTAAGTCTGGCCATTTGGCTGCAGCCGTAGGTACCTCGCCGGGCAGCATCACTAAAGGGGAAGGCCGTTTGCTTATGCGTCTAGACGACGTATATAGCCTTTATCTAAAGTTAGATTTTTTTGCTCAACAGGAAGCCTTGGAAGTTGTTTCTACCTTAATTGAAGGTATGAAGTTAGATCTTCGCTCCTTTCCAGGCGCCTTTACCACTGACGATCAGTTGGAAAATTACACTTATTTGGTGGCTGGCTGCGTAGGACAATTTTGGAGTCGCATTACTGCCCATTATTTGCATACTATTAAACCGGAAGAGTTGCCTTCCATGGAAAGTTTGGGCGTCAACTTTGGCAAAGCTTTGCAATATGTAAACGTGCTGCGCGATATGCCTCGCGATATCCGTTGCGGCCGCCTTTACGTTCCTTGCCCCGGTTTGGAAAAATTTTTATCTCCTGCACAGCAAAATGACGCCAAACTTTTAGCTTTTAAAGTAAAACTTCGTCCCTGGATAGATAAAGCTTTAGACCATTTTTATGATGCTTTGCGTTATATCCAAAAAACGCCTAAAACAGCCTTATTTTTGCGCCTTTCTACCATTTGGCCAGTAGCTATAGGCTTAGGCACTTTATTGGAAATGGCTAGTAGCTCAAAATGGCCGACTTTTTCCAAAAGGGTTAAAGTTTCCCGTCTTTGGGTTTATACCATGATGGCTATTTCATTAGTTATAGTATGGAGTAATAGCGCTTTAAATTGGGCTTTTTCATCTATGCGACAAAAAATAGATAAGTATTTTGACTTATTGCCACAATAAAAAAAGCCCAACCGAACGATTTGTGCGGGGGGGCTTTATCAGGAGAGTCGCTTTATTTAGCTTTTAAAGTAGGTTTGTTTAAAAGCTTCGAAACGCTTGAGCAATTCATTAGCTCCGGAGGTATTTTGTTTCTTATCCCTTGGAGTATCTTTAGCGCCTATCTCTCGATAAATTTTTAGCAATTTTTGCATATAATTCTCTAGCGAATAAGTAGAAGCTGTTTGCACAGCTTGTTCACCCATAGAATGGCGCAGCTCTGTTTCAGCTACGGCTTTTTCCAAAATATTGGTGTAAGCGTCTTCGTCGCAAGAGCAAAGTAAACCATCTTTACCGTCAGTTACGGTATCGCCGGTGCCGCAAGCATCTACAGCTATAACTGGCAAACCGGCAGCCATACCTTCAAGCACTGCCAAGGGTTTCACTTCGGTGGTGCTAGTCATTACAAACAAATCGGCTGCTTTGTAGTAGTTGGGAATTTCTGTATAGCCAACTCGACCGGGGAAGATGACGTAGGGAGCCAGACCTAAATCGGAAGCTTCTTGTTTAAGATCTTCCCAAATAGGGCCGTCTCCTAAAAGCATAAGTCGAGCTTGAGGTAAGTGCTCATGCACTTTTTGGAAAGAGCGCAGCATAAAGCTCAAATTCTTTTCCAGTCCCATACGGCCAGTAAAAATACAGAGAACGTTGTCTGGTTTTAAACCAAAACGATCGCGGATTGCTTGTCCATCGGCCCTTTGGAAAGAGCGAACGTCAATGGCATTTTGTAAAACTTCCACTCGGCAAGTTACGCCATATTCATCCAATAGCCCCCTAATGCTTGGAGAGGGACAAATCACGCAATCGCAACGACTGGTATACTTAGCTACGGCTTCGCGGGCTACGTTACATACCAACTTCTGAGGTAAGGGCACATAGTGAGCATATTTTTCCAACTGGGTATGGAAAGTATAAACTAAGGGAATACCTAAAAATTTGGCAAAATGAGCGCCTACTTCACCTAATAAAAATGGATGGTGAGTGTGTATTACATTTAAGCCCATATTGGCTATTAAAGCAAAAAGCTGAGGCGAATAAGGAATAGCAATAGGAAATTCTACTTTACGCGTGAGATTTAACGAATTGAAGCGCCACACTCCGCTATGCTCTTCTTTATAGCCGGAGACTTTGGGAGCAAATATAAAAGGAGTATTGTGGGTTCTTAGTAGCCCTTCGCGAATTAAAAAAACCGAATTAACTACGCCGCTAACTATAGGACGATAAGCATTAGTAAAAAGAGCAACACGCATAACGGGGAAAAGATTCTATAGCCCTATAGTCGATCCTTCATGTGTATATTTGTGCTCCTTAATTGAGCAGAAATATACAATACTCGTTGGTAAATAACAGTATAAAAGGTTTCTGCTCCTTATGGCGAAACGCAAAAACTTCTATTGAGGGAGTTGAAATAAATCAATAAATATGACTAACGAATCAGAAATTTCCACTTCGAAACAAGAGCCTTTGCCCGACAATAGTGAGTCGCAAGAAAAAGTTACAGATTCTACTACCGATTCTAAGACAGAATCTAAAGGCGGCCACAACTTATTGATAAGAACTATTTCCGCTTTGGTAATGGTTGCTGTGGCCGGCTTTGTAATCTTTTGGGGCAAATGCACTTTTGGGGCAATCGTCGCCTTGATAAGTATAGGATTGGTGCAAGAATATTGTGATCTTACCAAAGCAAAAGGGTACAATCCTAATTTTATACTTTGCGCAATCTGTTCTGTAGCTATGATTTTGCTTGGCTCTTCCGAGCTTAAAATCGTTGTAATTGGCTGGCTGAGTATGGCCATTATGGTTTGGTGCCTTTTTATCTCCGCTTTGGACAACGTCTTTTATCATCAAGAGCGCAAATCTTTTATTTTGGACAGTGCCATCAATTGTTTTGCTGTGTTGTATTGCGGCTTCTTACCTTCATCACTTTGCTACTTGCGCAATATAAATATATTTTTGGTAGTTTTCTTGGTGGTTATATGTATTGCTACCGATATGGGAGGATACTTCTTTGGTAAGGCTATAGGCGGCCCCAAGCTTTCTCCTTTAAGCCCTGGCAAGACCTGGGCCGGCTTTTGGGGAGGTTTGCTTTGCTCGATAGCTTGTATCTATGGCTTACTTTACTGGAATGTCAGCGCCGGTATTTTCATGAAATACAATGTCTATTTCTGGCTTATCATGGGAGTTGGATGCTGCTTAGTTGGTCAAATTGGCGATCTTTTTGAATCTTCTCTGAAACGCGATGCCGGTTGCAAAGACTCTGGCACGATTATTCCCGGCCATGGAGGAGTGTTGGATCGTTTCGATTCTTATTTGTTCGCCTCTATGTTTGCTTACATGTGGCTGACTTTATGCATCTCTTTCCCTGCTTTAGACTCTTTGTTCAGCTTCTAAATTTTCAAAATAAATAAGTAAGATTGTTTTTACAATAGGAGTTACCTTATGGTTAAAAGTGTATCTGTGTTGGGTTCCACTGGCTCAATTGGAACCCAAACGTTGGATGTTATTGAGGCCTTTCCCGATCGTTTTAAAGCGGGCGTCTTAGTAGCCAACCGCTCTTGGAAGCTACTGGCCGAACAGACTATAAAATTCCGTCCTAAAGTTATCGCTTTGGGCGATGAGAGCTTCTTACCTCAATTGAAAGATGCCCTTAACGGTGTAGATGTTAAAATCTTATCCGGTGCTGAAGGCGTTATTGAAGCAGCTTCTTTAGCTGATCAAGATATCGTATTGTCTGCTTTAGTGGGCGTAGCTGGTTTAAAACCTACTGTAGCAGCCTTAGAGGCTGGCAAGCCGATTGCTTTAGCCAATAAAGAAACACTCGTTGTTGGTGGCAGTATTGTCACTAAGTTGGCTAAATCTAAGGGTTTGCCCCTTTTGCCTGTCGATTCTGAGCATTCGGCCATATTCCAATGTTTGCATGGCCAGCCGGAAAGATCGTTAAAGCGCATCTTGCTGACCGCTTCTGGTGGCCCTTTCCGTACCAAGCCTAAAGAAGAACTCTCTTCCATGACGGCAGCTGAAGCTTTGAAGCACCCCACTTGGAGTATGGGCGCTAAAATCACTATCGATTCGGCCAGCTTAATGAATAAAGGCTTTGAAGTGTTGGAAGCTATGCACCTTTTCCAGTGTGAAATGGAACAGATTGAAGTTTGGGTGCATCCGCAAAGTATAGTCCACTCCATGGTAGAATTTATCGACGGCTCTATTTTGGCTCAAGTTGGCTTGCCCGATATGCGCACTCCCATTCAGTATGCTTTAGGCTGGCCGGAGCGTTTGCCTCACGCTTGGGAAAGCTTGCAAATTAGTCAGTGCCGCAATTTAACTTTTGAAGAGCCTCGCTTAGACGATTTCCCTTGCTTGAAATATGCTTTTGAGGCTGGTAAAGCTGGCGGCACTTTGCCTTGTGTTGTCAATGCTGCTAACGAAGTGGCTGTGGCTGCTTTCTTAAAAGGCAAGATCTTCTTTACCGCTATAGCCGAAACTATCCGAGCTTGCATGGATGCTCATAAGCTTATAGCCGAGCCCACCTTGGATATATTGGATCGTGTTGATAAAGAAACTCGTCTTTATGCGCAGAATTTTATCAGCGAAAAATACGGCCAACATTAGTTCGTTTTATATAGAAATAGGCGGCTGCCTAATTAGGTGGCAAAAACTTTTGCGGAGGTTATAAATGGCTGTTATCCAGTGGATAATACACAATTTACCCAGTTTGATAGCGGTATGTGTAGCTTTTGGCTTCATTATCACTATTCATGAGCTGGGACACTTTATTATGGCGCGTCGCGTTGGTATACGTTGTCCGCGTTTTTGCTTGGGCTTTGGTCCCCGCCTATTTTCCTTTGACTATCACGGCACCGAGTTCAGCATTTGTCTGTTGCCTTTGGGCGGCTATGTGATGATGTTGGGTGAAGACCCTGAAAATGACGAGGAACAGACCGAATTCAAAATGGTCTCTAAATATCTTCCGGAGAGCGCTTTACCTGGTACTCCTGAAGAATTGGCTGCCGCTTTAGAAAAAGTTGCCCAAGACGAACCCGAAAAAGTTCCAGAAGAAGAGAAGGCCGCCTTTAAGTCTGTAGTTGGCCACGTCCGTTACTTGCCCAAGCGCATCTACAATACCATGCGCGAATTAGAAGGCAACTTCAACGACAAGAGCGTTTGGGCTCGTATCGCTGTAGTTTTGGGCGGCGTTACCATGAACTTTATCTCTGCTTTAGTTATGTTCTGGATTATTGGCGCTTGCTACGGTATGGCCGAACTTAGCCCCAGCAGTTTGCCTATTGTCATGAAAGTATTTGACAATTCTCCGGCAGCTACGGCAGGCTTAAAGTATGGCGATAAAATTGACAGTATCGACAATCATCCCGTAGTTTCCGGAGTCGATATGGTGCGTTTAATTGGTATGTATCCAGCTAAATCTGTACCTATGGAAATTACTCGCGGTAAAGAAAAAGTCACCCTCAGTATTGTGCCCAACCTCACTATGGCTGGCGTCAACTTTAAAGCTGCTAAAGATGGCGGCGTGGAAGTTGTTTCTTTAACTCCTTTCGGTACTGATGATCCCACTACCCAGTTTAAAGAAGGCGATGTTATTACAGCTGTCAACGGCAATAATGTGGCCAATTTAGCAGCTATGGAAAGTGCTTT
>SFMI01000177.1 GCA_004554425.1 Candidatus Saccharimonadota bacterium
ATCGACAGGCCATAAGCAATTATCGATACCGCGAGAGCGCAGATCCTCAATAGTATAAGAGTCTTTCAATTTAAAAATACCGCTTTGAGTACGCAGTAAAAAAGACAAATGTGCACCACACCCCAAAGCTTTGCCAAAGTCTCTAGCTAAAGACCGGATATAAGTGCCGGCGCTGCACTCCACGTCGATCAAAGCCTTGTCTTTTTCGAGCCGACACAACTTCACCTTATGCAAAGTAACTGGGCGCGGAGGCAATTCAAAATCGCAACCGTTGCGCGAAAGCATATAAGCTCGTTGACCGTCTACATGTAAAGCACTGATTTGCGGCGGAACTTGTAATTGTTCGCCTTCAAAAGAGCTGCACAACTCCTCCATTTTGTCTAATTGCAATTCGGGGACGACAGCAGTGCCAGTAATTTGTCCATGAGCGTCCAAAGTGTCAGTTTCTGTACCAAAAGTAATTTCTGCTCTATAAGCTTTACGATTTGGAGGAAAATACTGAATAGTACGAGTTGCCCAGCCTATAGCTAAAGGTAAAACTCCACAAGCTCCAGGATCAAGAGTGCCCAAATGGCCAACTTTCAGGCCACGGGGCAATAAATGGCGCACAAAGGCGACAACATTATGGGAGCTCATGCCCGGGGGTTTGTTAATATTTAAAAAGCCAACACTGTTACTCAAAAGAAAGTAATCCTAACTATATCTCTATTACCGAAAAATTGGCTGCAGCCCAACAAATCCCAACTGCAGCCAATTCCGAAATTATATATGCAAGCTCAAAAGACCAAACTAGCCTACAGCATTGCTCTTGCTATCTTCGTTCACTTTACCAGGCAAAGTGAGATAAATTCTGTCAATTTTACCCGGATTATCCTTATCCCAGATAATGTAGACACCGCGGTAGTAATAAATATACATATTACTGATTTCGCGTTCTGGCTTCTTCCATTTATCCAAGACATCAGCCGTTTTCTGACCGATTTTGAAAGGAACACCAACCAATTCCACATTGTTGCCAAAGACCATAATACTCTGAACAACATTGGCTTTATTTATGTTGATGGTGAAACGATTGCGGTAAATAAAATGTATATAATCGTCATCTGGCGCTTTACTCTTAGCGCGCATAGGCAAAATTTCGTCCGGCGGGCCAGCTACACTAAAAACGATTTGTAAATCATCGCCCGGCTGGATTTTGCCTCCCATTTTTATGGCGGAAACAGGATAAGGAGCAGACGGCCCTTTAAGGTTATTTACCTTAGTACCGGAAGGGGCACCTTTTTGAGGAACGGCTTCAGCCAACACTCTTGCACCGTCTGAGTGACTCACGAAACTGTCAGGCTCAGCGCTGCCAGGGAGAGAACTTCCTAAACAAAAAGCGGCAGCCAAGGCTAACGACAGATAGCTAATCTTCACATTTTCCTCCTATTTTAGGCAAAAAACACCGCCCGTTCCCCCCAAGAAGTATCTGCTTTATTGCAGCGCTGACACAACCAACGGGCAATATATCATCCTCGAAGACTAGGCGGCCAATTCAGCGAAAGGCCTTTTTTCACCTTCCTAATTTTGCCCCTAAAACATGCACTAAAAGGTGTGAATAAACACTACTTCTTGATTTTAATAGGAATAGTTAAACGTTTAGTAGCAGAGGCTTGGGACTGGCTAAGAGGAACAACCGTCTTACCGACGCCCTGTTGACTGGCCACAAACTGATTAGCGGCCGTGGAAACAGAGGGATACTCTGAACTAGAGTAAGATCCAGAAGAAGCTGAAGTGGGAACATCATCGCTGGTTCTGGCAATTCCTCCACCAAGTCGATAGTCTTCTGGTGAAGGCTCGCTGTAATCTTCTCCCATCCATTCTTTGAGCTTTGCTCTCTCTTCCGGAGACAGCTCTTCATCTCCATCTGGATCGTTGCCAGCAAAAACGCTAACAGCTCCCTCTTCAGGGAAACCTTGTATTTCGTTAATGCCAACATTGCCGCCTAAATTTCCGCCTTCATTGGCTACTTCATACTTATGGGTAGGAACGAATAAGTTGGCCAAATCTCCTTGATCGACATTATCTACAGGTACAGAAACGATGGAAGGAGCAGCAGGTGTGCGCACTTGAGTTGTCCTGGCTGTAGGAGCAGAAGACAAAGATAAAACAGGGGCACTTTGAGCGGCAGAATGTTGAGCACTATTTCCTCTACTGTCATATACGGAAATAGTTGTCGATACATTATTGCTAGCGTCCGAAGAAGCTGAACTGAGAAAATGTTTGCCCGCTTCTAAGGCTAAACGATAACCATAAACGCCCAAGCCGGCAATAGTACCTACACATACAGGAGAAATAACGGATTTGGCCCGCCATTCTTCTCTGGCATAGATATTGCTTAAATGGACCTCGATAACTGGAAGTCCAACACTCACAATAGCATCTCGCAAAGCGTACGAAGTATGCGTAAAAGCGCCCGGATTTAGCACTACAAAGTCAAACTGGCCGTAAGAAGCGTGAATATAATCGATAATACCACCCTCGGAGTTTGTTTGGGCATAGCCAAGTTCGATATCCAACTCCGATGTCCAAAATGATATTTGCTCTATAAGCTGATCATAGGACATATTCCCATAAACGCCAGGCTCTCTAGTGCCCAACAAGTTCATATTTGGGCCATTCAATACAAATACACGCAACTTCGCCACAGTTTATTCCCTCTCAACTTCGCAAGCTAGGCCACAGACAAGCTGTCAAAAACTCTCTTTATATAGGATAAATCCACATCTACGCTCTGAACAATCTTGCCTTTCGCTAAAGGCAGAACAAAGACATTACGCCCACATTTGCGTTTTTTATCAGAACTTAAATTTTTAGCGAATTTTTCCCATTCTAGTCCCTGAGGAATAGCCACGGACAATCCCCAAAAACAGACTAGCCTTTTCATTCTTGCTATAATCGGTTCCTCTAAAATTTTTAAACTGTCTGAGAGAAGAAGAGCGCAAATAATTCCAATGGCCACCGCCTGTCCATGAGCCAATTTATAACCGGAAGATACTTCTAAACTATGAAAAAGCTTCTGATCTGTGCAGCCCTGATGCTGCTAGGCTATGGAGCGGCTAGTGCCCAGTCCTTCTCCATCTCGACCAACGCCGTTGACCTGGCGGGCTTGGGCACTTTGAACTGTGAAGCCGCGTACGGTGTGGCAAGGCATTAGACCGTCAATGCTTCCGTCAAGTACAATCCTTTCTCCTACGGTCAGGGCGAGCAGATCGTACGCTATCGCCA
>SFMI01000178.1 GCA_004554425.1 Candidatus Saccharimonadota bacterium
GCTTGGCTTTAAGTAAATTACCTAAAGCTTGGCTAATTTGCTCTGCTTTTACTGGTAAACAGCTTGAACTGGCCAGAATAGATCTAGAATAATGGGGCTCCAATTGCAGCTGATCTAAGATTGTTTGGGCTTTTTGCAATTCACTGAGGAAATATCGGCAATCGACTTTTATATATAGTAGATACGCTTCCAAGGCTGTCCTAGCCCAGACAGGAGGCCCCAAAGACTTTGCTATTTGCATAGCTGATTGTAAGTAATTCAGAGCTTGTTTATTTTGTGAATTGCGCAAACAAAGAGCAGCCAAGCGCAATTGGGCTTTGATACCGCTTAAAGTTGGCTGTG
Source organism: Candidatus Saccharimonadota bacterium (assembly GCA_004554425.1). Taxonomy (GTDB): domain Bacteria; phylum Vulcanimicrobiota; class Xenobia; order Xenobiales; family Xenobiaceae; genus Bruticola. The sequence goes on from SFMI01000178.1 coordinate 343, forward strand.
TGCTTAAATGTTTTAAAATTTTCTCTGCTTCTTGCCAATATCCGCAATGGAAAAACGTAGAAGCCAGAGAGAGGTCGGCTAAGTCTTCTTTGGCATGGAGGCTGGAAGTATTTGGTTGTAAAGAAGCTGATAAGGCAGAGTCGATTATATATCTGGCCAGAGAAAATTCTGGCTTGGAGTAGTTTTTGAGGAAGCTGTCCTCCCACAATTCTAGACTTTTAGCAGAATTGTACCAGTGTTTTTGGGCAGATAAAGCTTGAAGGACGGCCCCTATTTCTATTTCCTGAACTATTGGAGATTCCAAATTCGCTTGCTGAGCCAAACTTTTCGCTAAAAGACCAGCTTGCTGGGCTGTTTTTACTGTATGGTCGCTAAAGCGACCTTCCAAAAAGCTGTTCAGCAAAGTCTGAATTGACCACGAGTGCAAAGCTTGTAAGCACAAGCTTTCTTCGCGTTGTTGTTGGTGTTGACGGGTTAATTTCAGAAGGCGGCCGATACGCTCTAAAAAAATGCTCACTTCGAAGGGTTTTCGCAAATAGTCGGCGACACTGAAACGGAGGGATCGTATCGAATCTTCCTCACTGACAGTTTTGGTAATAGCTAAAACTGCCGCTTCTTTTAGATAATGATGCACTCTGGAAAGAGTCCGGTAGCTACTTAAATTACCAGAATGCACATCTAAAACAACTAAATCGAATAATTTGCGTGAGGAGATCGCGACAGCTTTTTCCCCCCTGGCCGCAGCCATTACGTCAAATCCTTCGTCTTGAAGGACGCTAGCGAGCTTCTCTCGCAACGGCGCGTCATCTTCAAGCACCAGAATTCGTGCTGTCTTGATCACGTATCTATAATTAAATTCTATATAAGTTGATTTCCTGCCACTTAGTCAGCAAAAAATTTCCAGTTTATTTCAGTGGTGTAGTTTATAACCGTAATAGCTAATTTATCCATAAGGGGGGAAATCTTTATGCTGAATTTTTTACCTGTTTTGTTAGACAAAGCTAAAAAACGCACCCTTTCGCCTTATGAATTTTCCAGACGCTGGCACTATATAAAATTAGGTATAGAAGAGCGTTGTGTTGGAGTGCAGCAAGAATTTGAAGAGGTACGTCGCCAGGCTTCTGGACGTGTTTCTAAAGGCAGAGTAGATAAACTTTTAAAAGGTGTCAGTGAAAAGGAAATTGAGCATTGGAAAGTGCTGGTTATTTGTATAGAAAACTGGCTGGAGCGCAGCGGCGGTTTTGCCTATTTGCAGCAAGCTCAACATTCCTTTGAAGTTGTCGAAAAACTTTGGAATAAAAGAATTAAAGCTCTCAAAGCGGTATGGGAAAGAGAAATAATAAGCTGAGTTTATCTATAACGGAAGACTGTATTCTGCCGCAATTCGAAGGGGAAAGGTATTTTGCTGCATACGTACTTAGGACATATTAACAATTGGCAATGGTTGAAAAGCCGAAGTTCGTCTGGCAAGCGCTTCGGCTTACGCCACCATAATCAGCGAGGCGGAGCCTTAATTTTAGCTATGATGCTGACAACTGTGATGCTCATTTTGGGGGCCGCCCATCTTTTTGCCTTGCAAAGTGAACGCCGATTCTCTGGGGTTCAGGAACGCAATTTACAAGCTTGGTATTTAGCAAAATCAGGATGCGATTATTTTTTCTATTATTGCCAGGGCGGTTCCCCATCTTTTTTGCTAGAAGCGCCTGGTAACAAGTTGTCAGCGGAGCAAAAAGCTGATTCTGGTGAGTTGATATTAGCAAAAGTTCCTGTAGTTGAGGGGCTAGACCATTATTATTTTGAAATAAGTCGCTTATCTGCTAAGGTCGTAAGAGTTAGAGGAGTAGTCGAAGGAACTTTAAGCAGTAGTGGTAAGCCTACTTGTTTAGAAACCAGTCTTTATATCGTGCGCGATTCCGCAGGGGGGTGGAAAAATGCAACATACGAACAAAGGCCCAATTTATAGAAGAAAAAGTTTGGGCATTACTCTTGTAGAGCTATTAATATGTTGTGCCTTGACGGTTCTTTTCGTAAGTTTGGTCGGTCAACTTAGTTTGGCTTCCGTGCGCAACTATAAGCATAGCGAGATGGGCATGAGAGCTATGCGCTCTGCTGCTATAGCCATGGAAGTAATGAGCCGTGATTTGCGCTCTTGTGAGCAAATACTTTGGCCTAAAATTAGTGCCAATACTTGGCGCCAAGGCTATCGTCTTTGCGGTGATGATAAGCTTGGTTTCAAATTCATTTTTCGCCAAGCTCCGGCTGCAGACGGTAAAGTTTCCATTGTTGGCTTTCATTGGGACTCTGAAAGCAAAATTTTAACTAGATGTTTGTATCGGCCAGAATTTAAGCCCAATGCTGATAATTTATCCGATCCCAAGCAAATAAATTCACGGCGTATTTTAGCACGTGAATTATCTTCTATAAGCGTAAATTCTGTTAATTGGCGCATGCGCGGTGGTTTGCAATTCCTGGAACTCAGTTTAACAATCTCTTTTAGTGAACTGGAATCACATAAAAATAAACTTCGCGTCAAAAACGACAAAGAAAAACTATTTAGGAATTTATATACAGAAATTGAAATTTTGGGGGTGTAGTTCAGTGAAAAAAAAGGCATTGCGTGCTTATACTTTGCTAGAGCTGATGATGGGAATATTTCTGGTCTTTTGCGCTGCTGGTTACTTGCTGGGAACTTATGCCTTTGGAGCTAGAGCTAGCTTGAGTACAGATCGCTTTACAGCGGCTGTAAACTTGGGCCAAGCAAAAATGGAAGAATTACAAAACTGTCCATCGGCGCATTTGCTTACGGAGCAAAAAGGCAAGTTCCCTTACCCTCATCAAGATTACTATTGGCATATAAAAGTTTCAGCTTTTAGTAAAGACTTCAGTTTGCTTACTGTGCGTACAGGCCAAAACGGCGCTC
>SFMI01000179.1 GCA_004554425.1 Candidatus Saccharimonadota bacterium
TTACACCCTCACCATATCTATAGCATCCTCCAAGAATATACTGCCCCATAGCATTTCCTTGTTCGGCAGCTTGACGTAAATGTGCAAAATTATCAAAGGCTTTTTTTTGATCTTCTAGCCCAAGGGCGTTATCTTTAGCCTGAGTTTCTCTTTGCATTTGTACTACTCTCCTAATTAATATGCTGCCCCTCAAATTACTTAATAGCAATAATTTTTAGTGCAATTTGAGGGACATTTAAGCCTTGCTTATAGGTTCACAGCTTAAGTTATTTTTTCAGTTTCAAACCATCGCGGAAAGCCTCACCTACACGCTCGGTAACTTTGTAATAACCGTGAGTATAAGGATCAAAAGCTATAGCGCCTACTTTGGACATATCAATTTTTCCATCTACCATAACGCTTTCGTCGGCAGTAACGTTGACCACTTTGCCAATAACACCAAGGCCATATTCGCCGCCTTGATATTCAATAAACTTGCATTCCAAGCAAATAGGAAATTCGTTAATAATCGGTGCGTCAACATTTTCAGATTTGCTGGCTGTTAAACCACTGCGAGCAAATTTATCTGCCACGTGATTGCCAGATTCAACACCAAAATAATCAGCTTCCACCAAATGAGCCGCGTCGGCAATACTGATAGTGAAGGCACCGCGAGCTTTAATATTTTGTACGGTTTTGTGAGTTTCGGTGAGATTAAGCGCAACTCTATCGCGCTCTTGCATAGTTCCCCAAGCAGCATTCATAACATTGACGCTACCATCTTCATTGTAAGTTGCCACCATCAAAACTGGCATAGGGAAAATACCTTCAGTAATTTTCAGCTTTGTTCTCATTGACAATATCTCCTTATAAATAGAATTGACAGAACAGTTAATACTGCTTATAAATATAGGCGAAAAAACTATAAATTCAAGTACTATCTGTAAAGATATGTACTATCTTAAAAGAAAGCACTATGATACAAAACTACATCGAAAACGCCAATTTTGAAGACACCGGTTTTGCCTATACTTTATCGTTAATTTCCGGCAAACATAAAATGGTAATCCTTTACTGTCTCATGGAATTTCAGCCTGTGCGATTTAATGAACTTAAACGGTATTTAAAGACTATTTCCGATAAAACTCTCAGCACCAATTTAAAAGAATTAGAAGCGGACAAATTGATTATCCGTACTGAATATCCGCAAATTCCACCCAAAGTAGAATATTCTCTTTCAGAACGCGGAAAGTCGCTAATGGCCGTATTAGATCAGCTTTGCATTTGGGGAGAAAAGAACAGACTGCCAGACTAAATGGTATTGCATAAAGTCGCGTAAGCTTCCGGCAAAAATAAGCATTTCGCAGTCGTATTAGGCTCTTTTCTGCAACATTTTCAGCTTCCATTCAGCCATAGAATCTCCTTGCTCAGCCGCTTGGCGATACCATTTTATAGCTTCAGCTTTATCTTTATATACTCCCTCACCATAGTAATAGCACCAACCAAGCTTATATTGAGCTTTGGCATTTCCTTGTTCGGCTGCTTTGCGGTACCATTTTACAGCTTTCTTATAATTTTTATGTACACCAGCACCACCGTAATAACAATCACCAAGATGAAGCTGTCCACAAACATCTCCTTGTGCAGCAGCCTTACGGTACCATTTTACAGCCTCAGCATAATCTTTCTTTACACCCTCACCACGATCATAACATACCCCAAGAAAGCGTTGCCCAATAGCATATCCTTGTTCGGCAGCTTGGCGATACCATTTCACAGCCTCAGCTTTATCTTCATCTACACCATAGCCATTGTAATAGCAAATACCGAGCCTATACTTAGCTTTGGCGTTTCCTTGTTCAGCTGCTTTATGGTACCATTTTACAGCCTCAGCTTCATCTTCACTTACACCATCGCCATAGCAATAGCATTCACCAAGCTGACATTGAGCTTCAGCATCTCCTTATTCAGCAGCTTGATATAAAGATGCGAATTTATCGTTGGCTTCTTTCTGTTTTTCTTGATCTTTAGCTTGAGTTTCTCTTTGCATTATACTGTCCTTAATAAATATGCCAATCAAATTTTTTAACAGTAGTAATTTTTAGCTTTGCAATTTATGACTGACGCGAAGCTTCTTAAGTACAAATCGAGCATACCTATCACCTTGTTCTGTAGCTTTGCGATATTCTATTGCCTGACTGTCCGGTTGCACCTTACTAACCTTATAAATTATTGTTTTTTAACTTGCTGTTACTTGCAATGTTACTTAATGGATCGCCAGATAGATTTAAGGCCAGTAATACATACGACCACAAAACTAAACACAGCAACCATAGTTTAATATAACACGATCTAATAAATACGTTTTTGCGACAAATTAGAGCGTATATTATTTAGATAAATAACAGACATTATTAGTAATTATTACTAAATACTTTATATTAATTCTATAGTTAAATATTAAGCAAAACGCGAGTTTACAGCAAAAATACTTATCCTCAAACTACAAATTTGATGATTTTTTCTACTGCTACTGTCTTACCATTCACTGCAGTATAATGGTTAAGCTTTTCTTATGTTGATGCCAAGATGTTATAACTTAGAACGAAGATTATTAAACCCCTCAAATACTCGCTTAGCAAGACTGTTGCCTTGTTCAATGGCTTTAAGATACCATCTTTCCGCTTCAGCATAATCTTTATTTATACCTTTGCCGAATTGATAGCAACTGCCAAGACTGAGCTGAGCATTACTATCACCTTGTTCAGCGGCTTTGCGATACCATTTTACTGCTTCCACTTCATCTTTAATTGCACCCCAAATTTCATATAAAAGGCCAAGCGCACACTGAGCATTAACATGACCTTGTTCAGCGGCTTTACGATACCACTTTACCGCTTCCGTAAGATCATAATCATATTGACAATATTCACCGACCTGAAATTGAGCATTGGCATCACCTTGCTCAGCTTGCTCACGTAAGGCATAAAACTTTTCTGTACAACAAAACTTTATATCTTCATCATCAAAAATATCATCGCCACATACATCAGAATCATCGATATCCCAATCTACATAATCATGCTCGTTATTATCCACTATTATCCTCCCATTGATACTATTTTATACCCCAACTTATTTTATCACAGAAAACATAATAATAATTTTATATTTTGGCTACTACTCGCCAGCGTATCTACCTTCCGCCCAAAGTTAACCCCAAAAACTAGACGGCAAGCGGAGCGACGCCGTCAAACCTGTGTACGCTTGCTGTTTACTTCCACTATTTAGCTACAAAATGACCGCCTGAAATGTTCCCCTCCTTACGTTAAAAAGCCACTACCCGCCAATGTACCTACCTCCCGCCAGAAGTTACCCCCAAAAGGCGACGGCAAGCGAAGTGATGCCGTCAAACCTATGTACGCCTGCTGTTTACTCCCGCCATTCAGCTACAAAATGACCGCCTAAAATATTCCCCTCCTTCCGCTAAAAAGCCACTACCCGCCAATGTATCTCTCTACCGCCTAGTATATACCTCCCGCCAGAAGTTCCCCCCCAAAGGTGGCGGCCAGCGAAGCGATGCCGCTACACCGAGGCGGGCACAGTTTTTGGCATACAGGCGGAGAAAGCGGTGATGGAAGGCGCAGAACATTGGACGCGCTTTAGCGCGGTCCAGTTCAAGCCTGGAAGAACCGCTGTCGGAGCTAACCAACATGAACATGAGCTCGCAGCCAGAACTTATAGCGTAATTTTTTGCTATATCGGTAGCGCAGGCCTCTGGCCACAAAGTGGCCAGTCAGCCGGAGCGTCGATATGGCAAAAAATGTAGCTAACACAAAATAGCTAAGGGGCGAGCCGTACACTATCAGCGTCGCTACAAGAAAAACTGTGCCAACACAAAACACAGCCCGCAACAAAAAAACACAACCCGCAACACCAAAAGCAGCACTAAGCAAAAAGAGAGCAGCATGCTACATAAGAAACAGTCACAAACACAAAAAAAAGCGAGAAGCAGCGAAGAAGGCACAAAGGCAAGATCGTTGGAAGTAGAGGCAGCATTTTAAGTTTAGCGCGAGGTTAAGCCTTAAAAAGCATATTTGGCAATTAGCAGCGAGAGCAAAGCACAATGTTAGAAAAACTTAAGCAAATATGGCAGAGCAAATTTGTCAAAAATGTGCTGACTACATATTTAACAAGATTTTCTGGCGTTTTTTTGGGACTTTTGACAACGGTATTATCTTCACGAGCGGTGGGGCCGGAAGGGCGCGGTTGGATGGCTTGCGCTTTTAATATATCGTACTTAGGCTGTGCCTTCGGATGCTTCGGATTAAACGTATCTAATTTAGTATTAGGCGCTAAGTTGACTCAGCAGCGAGCCCAGCTTGTCGGCAACTCGCTGAGCATTTCTTTTTTTGCCTCTGTAATATTGGCTGCCATATTGCTTAGCATACAGACAATCAGTCCTGAGCTTATTCCTTTGCCAGGCGTTTTTATGGCAGCTACAATTGTTTATACATTTTTACTGTTAGTTTACACTACTGTACAATCGCTGCTTTACGCTTTTGATATGGTAAAAATTTGCAATTGGCAAGAATTTTTCTCCAAATTGCTGATTTTTGCTATTACTATTGGATTATGCTGGCTAGGAATAGGCTCGCCTGCTAAATTTTTTGCCGCTTTTTTAATTGGCATAGGTTTAGCGGCTATTTGGCGTTTATATAGCGCTTATAGTTTTGCTGGCCAATGGTCACTGTTTTCTTGGAAGCTGTTTTGCCAATAATCGGCAAGCTATAACTTTAAAGCTTTTCTCTTTTCGGCTTTCTATAGCGCTATCCAAATGGCTGATATTTTAATTATTCAATATTGTTCCGGCCCCGAACAATCAGGCTATTACAATATCGTTGGCGCCATTCGTAGCTTAACGCTGGCGTTTACTTTAATTGTCAACCAAATGTTATTGCCAAGGTTGTCAGCTAAATGCAAAACTATCCGCGATTGTTTGCCTATGGTTTGGAAAGCTAACGCTTTCTTTTTAGTTTTTAATATAATATTGGCTACAATATTGGCTATTTTTATGCCTTGGTGCATAAATTTAATTTTAGGGCCGGAATTTGCTCCAAGTTCAACTATGCTTATGTGGATGCTGCCCGGTATTAATGGATACACTATTCTAACTACAGTTTTTAATTTGGCCGGACAACCTTATAGCGCTACACTTTGGTTGGCCGCTTGCACAGCTTTAGATTTATTCCTTTGCTATTACTGGAATAGCAGAGGCGGATTGGGAGCAGCTCAAGCTTTTTCCTGCGCTTCTTTCATGCTCTTTAGCGGAGCTTGGCTGCATACTTTACTTCACAAATATACAAATTCCGGCTTGCAAGAATTAGATACGCTCAATAAATAAGAAAAGTCGCAGCCAAATGTTTGGCAACTGCGACTCTATTTTAGGCAGTATTGCTAATTAACACTATAAGTTAAAGCTTTACATAAGGCTCCAACTTAGAATAGCTAGCTTCGCCTATACCGATAACATCTTTAAGTTGAGCTTTATTGGTAAATTTACCGTCGGGCAACTTGTTGCGGTGATCGATAATAGACTTGGAAATAGAAGGGCCAACGCCGGGAATTTTCTGTAACTCCTCTTCACTAGCGGTATTGAGATTGATAGTAAATTCCGCGCTAGAAGCAGCATCGCCTTTTTCATTATTGCCAGCACTACTAGCTTTGCCATTATCCTTCGCTTTAACATTGCCGCTATCAGAAGCCGATTCTCGAGCTTTTTCGGCGATAATGCCAGAAGTATCAGATCTTTGCTCCACTACGCCAGTACCGCTCAAACTGTCAGTTTCGCCTTTAAATGCTACGTAAATTTTGTCTTCATCTTTAATACGTTTAGCTAAATTGACGCTTAAAGGCTCAGCTTTGTCACTCATGCCGCCGGCGGCTTTAATAGCGTCGTCAACTCGAGAATCGAAAGGCAAAGTGACTATGCCCGGATTTTTTACTGCACCTACAACGTATACTTTAATACCGTCCAACTTAACTTTACCTACAGTAGGTAAAGCTTTTTTATCGGCAGTTAAACTTTGGGCTGTTTCTTCGTCAACTTCAACAATTAAAGGCTCGTCGCCCTGATTCTCGGTAGTTTCAGAATTAAAGGCTTGATTTCCAGTAGCTGAAGAAGCAACAGTTTGCTTGCCAGATTGGGCCAATTCGGTTCCATCTAAAACACGTTCGGCGCCGCGATCATTTAAGGGTGAATAAATGAAAGTAATTAAAATAGCGCCGATGATAAAGCAAAGCAAACCTAAGCCAATAACAAAGCGCTTGGTCTCTTTGGTTAAGGTCTGAGCTTCAGACTTACTGCCAGACGAGCCACTTTTGCTGCTAGAAGAACTGCTAGAGCTTTTGGAAGAAGATGACGTTGAAGAACTCGACGAACTTGAAGAGCTTTTGGAACGCGAAGCGCCAACAGCTTTAATTAAGTCTTGCTGGCTGGGAATAAAACGATCTTTGCCAGAACTATTGCTGCTGGCTAAAGAATCGACCGCACTGCGACGCGACGACGAAGAAGAGGAAGATAAGCTGCCTTCACTCCAAGAATGAGTATGGATCTCGCGATCAGAATCCATTTGTTGCAAAAGCTTTTGCACATTAGGATTACCAAATCTAGCATTGGCACCGCTATTTTCGCCAAAATTATCTTCTAAAGCTTGTTTGTATTTATCGCTCTCACTCATGCTATATACAATCCTCCCCCTTAAAAGAACAAAAAAGCGAATTGAGTAAACTGAAAACTATTTTGCTTAACCTTTACCCAATTTCCAGCCTCCCAACTCGCTTTTCTATATTTGTATTTACAGCTTTACTTATTATTTTCCAAAACTTTCAAGCCTTCATTATCGATAGAGACATCTAAAATGTCGGCACCTTTGGAGCGCAAAGCTTCGATCACTTTTTCTTTATTTTCGGGCTTGCTTAAAGTAAGCATACAACCACCGCCGCCAGCGCCGCAAATTTTAGAAGCTAAAGCACCAGCATTTTTAGCAGCTAATACCATAGAATCGATACGATCATTAGTTACGCCTTCAGCTAAACCGCGCCTATTTTGCCATTCGCGATCTAAAGCTTTGCCTACTTTGTCCAGATCTTCGCAAATAAGCGCATCCCACATTTGATGTGCAGTATCTTCGATAGCTTCCATACGCTTAACGGTATCGCCCTCTTGATCTACGTAGCGCTTAAGCATATTCCAGTTGCTAGTGCCAGAAAAATGGCTAATACCGGTAAAAGAAACGACCATAGAATCGTTGAGCAACTTGAAAAATTCGGCAGAAGGATACAAAGTGCGGATATTATGACCGTCAACTTTGAATTCTAAACCGTTAATGCCGCCCAAACAAGCTCCGTAATAATCTTGGTATCCGGTAGGAATGCGCAAATTTTGAGCTTCTAAACCAGCGCCATACATAATAATATCGTGAATAGAATCGTCACGACCGGAGAAAAGGCCCAACGCTTTAGACATAGACATAAGCAAACTGGAAGAGGCGCCTAAGCCGGAACCTTTGGGAGCGGCGCTCTTAGTACGCAATTCTAAACCACCTTGCGGAGCGTAAAACTTTACAGCTCTCGCTAAAAGATCCAATTTGCCACCCAAAGAAAGCTCCTCGGTATTCTCTACCTCTACGCTTTGGTCCAAATCTTCAGAAACCAAACGCACTCTATTTCCTTCCAAAGGCGTAACTGAAGCTCTGGAGTGCAAGCTAATAGAAGCAGTAACCGTTAAAGGATCATGCAAGAATAAGTAAAGCGGATGCAAATCCAAGGTGCCGCCGGCTAAGTCTATGCGCATAGGCGCAGTTACAGTAATACTCATTTAATTTATTCCTTTATGGATATAAAAACAAACAATCAAAGCCGCCACTCAAGAACATATACACAAATAGCAGCTTTGAATCTGGACATTATTTTAATTCAAGACGAAGCACGGCAGAGAACCGCCGCCAGAAGTTACGTTGCATAACGAAGAAAGCGACAAGCGAGCCGTAGCGCCGGACATACGATAATTAAAGGCGTAAGGATCCAAGTCTACGATATATTCTCCCCACTCTAAGCCTTTTTCTTCACTCCAAGAAGGGAAAAGTTCGCGGGAAACCGGGATGCGAGTTTGTACCAAATAATCGTGCTCTAAAGCTGCATTTATGGAGTTGTCCCACTCGCTCTCATTTTGCTCCCAGCCAAAATAGATACCGTGGCCGCCGTAAGAATCATTGGGCTTCAAAACTAAGTTGCGCCTATTGCGACGTATGTAAGTAAGTAAATCTACCTCTTTGCCATCAGGATCAGTAGTAGTACCTTGAGCTAAACGGCGAGTCCAAGAAATGGTATCCTT
>SFMI01000033.1 GCA_004554425.1 Candidatus Saccharimonadota bacterium
ACAAAGATCTATTTCTAAATCGGCAATTTGCAAACCTAAAGGAGTATTCCAAAGATTTTCTCCGTTAATAGTTAAGGATGCACTGAGAATACCGGCCGGAGCATCTATAGTACCACGCAAAGGAACTTGCTTAACGCTAGATATTTTATTTCCTATGGGATCAACAATATTGACAAAAGGAGAGCGATCGTCTTTAGCTATTTGCAAATCGTACGTTTTATTAACTAAGCGACGAAAACCAGCTAAGCCATAGATCGATTCACGCATATCTAAAACAACTTCCAAAGAGAGAATATCACCCTTGAGAGTAGCATTCTTTATGGAACTTATGGAGTTGTAACAAATAAAATTAGGCGAAGGTAAATCCAAGGCCGCACTCGTCTGTTCATCTAGGCTAAAAGCTTGGAAAGAGCTCAAAGGATAAAGTGCTCCTATTAAACGCTGGCCACGCTTAATTTCCAAACCGGAATTGCCATCTAAATAGATGCGCTCCTCTACTCTATCGCCATCTATATCTTTTCTATAAAGCAAGCGCTTCGTTTTATAAGCTTGCGATTTGTAGCTAAGCCACGATTCATCAGTAACTTTTACGCTGACATTGCCATTTTCAGGAAGCTGACGGTTGAATTTTGCTCTGGCTAACCAGTTAAGATACTGGCATCCTCCGGAACGCAAGTCCCAGCTTATGTACTTTTTATCCTTGTCTTTAGAATTTAAAGAGCTTTGGGCTATTTTGTACAGTCCTTCCAATTCGGCAATTTCATAAGCTTGTTTCTTGGCCTCTTCGTTATTCAAGCCACTAGGCAAACCTACTTTAGAAATAAAACTTATTCTGCTCTTTTTTAAGTCTACAGCTGCAGTAGGAGCCGGATTGGGATCTTGGCCGTCTTCTTGAGCTGAAGTAGGCTGGACATTAGCCAATATAAATAAAAGAACTACTGACAGAGAAAGCAACAGACACAAACGACTGCGCTCAGATAAACAATTTAATAACATTTTGTATAATCGGCCTTAATCTTTAATTTTGTCCATATTTTTAAGTACGGCACGAATAAGTTTGCCTAAATCTGTTTGGGCATTTTCGGCGGCTTTCAAAACATCTTCATGATTGGTTATCGCATTAGAAGTGGACTTTTCGCCTTTCAGGGCAGGAATATCAGCAGGCACATCAGTTACACAAGAAAAGCCTAGCACTTGCATACCGCTATAAACAGCCGCAATCACTTCAGGCACGGTAGACATGCCAACAACATCGGCTCCCATTAAACGGAGCATCTTACGTTCGGCTGGAGTCTCGTAAGAAGGGCCGAGCATAGATGCATAGACCCCTTCTTTTAAATTTATTTTTAACTTGCGAGCTTCATTTAAAGTAAGCTGACGCAAACTCGGAGTATAAGCCGAGTTCATATCAAAAAAGCGCGGGCCTAATTTTTCGCTATTGGGGCCAACCATAGGATTAGAGCCCAAAAAATTAATGTGGTCTTTCAAAAGAATAAGCTCACCTAAATAATGGCCCTGACTTATAGCACCAGAAGAGTTGCTAACTATCAAAGTTTTGGCTCCCAGAGCTTTGGCTACCAAAACCGGAAAGGCTACTTGGTTAATCTTATAGCCTTCATAGCAATGAACTCGTCCGCGCATCATTACTACCTTTTTGCCTTCCAAACGGCCAAAAACTAAAGAGCCAACGTGACCTTCAACTGTAGAAACTGCAAATCCGGGAATGTCCCGATAAGAAATTTCAGTCTTATCCTCAGCCATATCAGCCAAAGAGCCCAAGCCGGAACCCAAAATGATCATAATTTCAGGTTTAAAGTTAATTTTTTTGCTAAGGAAATCAGCCGCTTCACGCACTCTCTCTTCAGTTGTTTGTTGCTTGTCAGCCTGACATGCACGCAAGCAACAGTTAGAGCAAGAGGTCGACACTTCAGCTAAGCTGGGCAAAGCTGATGCCATTAGGCCTATTCCCAAAGTTAAAGATATAGCAATATTCCTAAAATTCATAACTACAATTTCCCAGCCCTTATCTTTAATAATTTCGTTACCAAAACTTTAAATTTTCGCTTTATAAACGCAAAAATCCATACAATTTTCGTTTATTGTCTCTTCAATTCAGCCTTCCTGTTTGCCTTGTCAAGACCTTGAGTGAAGGAAAAAGCTTGCTAAAATCTATTTAAGAAAAAATGTTCATTAAATTTCTCAATTGTTTAGGAAGATATATAGAATTTTTGCTTACCGGTCAGAGTGATTTTAAAATTACCACTTCTGAATTTGAAAAAGCAGAAATTATCGATAATGAAGTGCAAGCTAAAATTGCTTTACAAGAAGTGCGCCTGTATTTAAAAAAAGCCTTTTCTATAAATTTAACTAATCCGATAGTCATAAAACTTGGCCGCCCCCAAACTTGGGATTGGAAGTTGCGCCTAACTTCCGGATTCACTCATATTGGCAACTATTGCTGTGAGCGAATGGGAGAAAATTCAGCCCATATGATAACTATTGTTCCTGGGCTAGAACGCATAAAATTTAAATCAGTACTTTGTCATGAACTAACTCACGCTTTTCAAGCTGAGCATGAAATGCTACGCAATTTCAAAGGCTACAAAGAAGGCATGGCCCGCTGGGTAGAATATCATTTTTTATTGGACAACCAACAAGGAGCAGAAGCTAAGAAAATTAGCGGCTTTGGCCTGGTATTGTTGGGCAACATGCTCAATAAAATTTTACTATATGAGAAAGAGCATGGACGAGCCGCTACCTGTCGTTGGCTAGCTTCCATGGATAATAATTAAAAAAAATACCCTCCTAACCATTTTATTAAGTTAGGAGGGTATATATTATCTAGCTATTCTGCGTCGACTTTATACCTATTTAACGAACGTTGCGACGAGAACGACGCACCACTCCTGAGGAACGAGTGCCAGAGCGACGCCCGGAACGAGCAACACCAACATTACCGTTTCCTCTGTAAGAATCGACTGAAGAAGCAGAGGTACGGCGGCGAGAGCGACTTCCAGAAGAAGTGCGACGGCCATATCCTCTGGAAGATCCATTACCAGACGTGCTGTAATTACCGTCTGCATAAAGATCGTCAGCAGCATAATCTCCAGAAGCCGATTGATCGTAAGTTCCTAACTCAGCATAGTTGCTTTCGTTATAAGATCCATAAACAGGATACTCAAACTTCTCATCTTCGAGCTCAGGAGCATGGCCATAATACCTAACATAATCATCATAAGTATCGGCATCATCATAATGGCTCATATAGTCACTTCTGACATGCTCATTGTAAGCCGAAGAATCGTAGGCACTGCTCAGACGATAATCGTAGTTAGTGACAGCCATACTCTTAGCGGCACCTCTAGAGCGACGGCGGGAAGTAGTTTTTGCATTTTCTTCAACCGCTTTGCTAGAAGAAGGAGAAGAAGTTGACTCGAACTTTTCAGCAGTAGAAGTTTCTTCTTTAGCTTGTGTATTCTTATTCACTTCACGGCGACGAGACTTACGCGGACTATAATCGTCACGGCGGTTTCTCGGAGAGCTAAAAGCTCGATCATAACTGCGACGAGCAGCTTCTATATCAGCTTCTTCCAAATCGGAGGCATGACTACCGTTATTGAAGCGACGGCGATAAATAGAGCTTACAACTGGCTCATCAACCTCTACAGAAGACTGTCCCTCTACTTTAGGAAGAGCCAAAGCTTGTTCTATTTGCTCTTCGCTCATGCCATTAGCTGAAGCGGAAATTTCGGCAATAGCGTCAACTTCAGCGGAAGGATCCGCCTTAGGAGCAGCAGTCTCAGTTTCGTGAGCAGCTTCTACTTTAGTTGTAGTATCAGCCTCAGGCTCGATCACAGATTCCGCTTGAGCAACAACTTCTTTCACTCCGGAATTATCTACAATGTTGGAAGATGTATTTTCAAATTTATCATCCTCAACAGTAGACACACTCTGTTCGGCAGCTTCTGTTTCTTCTGCAGGCTCAGGTGCAACTTCTGCACGACGAGCACGGCGGCGACGGCGCGTAGGAGAAGTTTCGGATTTTACTTTAGCTTCAACTTCTTTGGCAAAATCACGTTCTGTATCAGGAGCGTTTGTAGACTCCGGCTCACCCAAGACATCTTCTACAGCAGAAGTAATAGCTCTAATTTGAGCGCATACCTTCTCTTGAGCTGATACAGAAGGGGCTTCCTCTTCACGAGTAGATACAGACTTATTGCGAGTGCGACGGGAACGTACACTGTGATGAGCAGAAGTACCACGCAAAGGAGTCATTTCAAACTCGGCACGTTCCTGCGGAGTCATATTCTGATAATAAGCTTGCATCTCAGCACTGATATTGCGCCGATTGTCTCTAGCAGTAGCGGTTGCAAGTTGCTCTTTCTTTTCAGGTGCAGAAATAGCGCTACGTTTTTCTACAGTTTTGCTATTTTCAATAGAAGCGCTTTCTTCCTGACGACGATTGCGGCGATTACTCTCATTGCTAGAGCGTCTGGTACTCTCTTCAGCCTTTTCCTTATTTTCTCTGGAAGACTGCTTTTCCGGCTGGTGAGTAGGCTCAAAAATTTCATAAGTTTGACGCATACTGGCCGGTTGGCGGCGTGAAATGGAGAATTTGCGAACTTCAACAGGACGTAATTCATCAGCCAAACCATCTATTCCGAAGTAACGACCGATGCGACGCACCGCTTCATCTAAACGAGAATCACGGAAAGAATTGGTAAGTTCACGGAAACGAACTACACGTTGACGCAAAGAAGAATCATCTAAGTAAATAACAAACTGAGCGTCGGAGTGGCTGGCAGCTTCCCAAGCATTGCCCTCTCCAGAATTAGGATAAGCCAATTCGGCATAAATGCCAGCTCTACGTAAGGCATACAACACAGGCAAAAGCAAAGACACAGCTGCTTGGCTACTGCCAGCTAAACATACATCCGATTGCTTCTCAATATTGGGAACCAAGTTGGCTTCTCGCACAGCTCTTAAAGTCATATCCAAATCGACGGCACAATCGACCGCAGGAATATCGCGACCTCCTAAGAGGCGAGAAAGTTCGTCACAACGACCGCCGAAACTGAGCACGTTGCGACCGCAGCTAATCTGGAAAACCGTGCGATTATAACACTCTACATCTGGTACCAAGAGAGGAGATAAGCGATAAGAAACCTTAAGTTCGTCTAAATAAGCACGTACAGCTTCAAAATGTTCGCGGCATTCAGGGCAAAGGTAGCCGAAAATAGAAGGAGCAACTTGAGACAACTCGCGGCAGCACTTTTCTTCACAACCCATAGTCCAAAGAGGATGAGTGCGATAACGATGGTGGCATTTAGGACAAAGCTCACCACTGCGGCGAGAGAAAT
The DNA here is from genome assembly GCA_004554425.1 of Candidatus Saccharimonadota bacterium. Taxonomy (GTDB): domain Bacteria; phylum Vulcanimicrobiota; class Xenobia; order Xenobiales; family Xenobiaceae; genus Bruticola. The sequence continues at coordinate 5,361 of SFMI01000033.1, forward strand.
AATCATAAAGGCCTTGCTGATATTCAGCACGACATTTTTTACATCCCAAAGAGTTCAACTGTACTTTTAAGTCGCTCAATCCCAAAGCATTAAAGAAATCATAAGCGATCATCAGAGCTTCAACATCGAGACTGGGCAAAATAGAGCCTACAGCTCCCACTCCAAAGCGATGGCTCTGTACAGCCGATTGCTCACGCCCTTTAGGAGCGGCAAATACAGGAGCTAAATAATAAAGTTTGGCCGGCTCACCATTTCTAGAAATGGGCAAATTTTCATCATTTATAGCTCTAATCATGGGCACAAGCATATTGGCGCGCATGGCAAAACGATGATTTTGCTTATCAGTTACTGTCCAAATATCATTTTCTACGAAACTTGACGTGCTACCCATGCCTTTGGCAAAGAGATCGGCACTTTCGAATACCGGAGTACGAACTTCTTGGTATCCATAAATTTCGGCTAATTCTATGGCAACATTCTCCACAAAGTGCCACGGAGAAACTTCCGAAGCTAGAACATCTTTAGCCCCTTGAATATTGCGAAGCATCATATATTGTTTTTAAAACCTCCAAAGCGAACTTTCTGGCCAATTCAAGTTCTGAAAACCATCTTCGCAGACTTCCTGCTCTTAGGGGAAGCGCCGCTTTGTCCCAAACTCAAGCCGGAGCACACAACCGTCAGTAGGCAAGCTCTACGGCGAGAAACGCTACTAAACAAACCGCTAAAAAGGGACAATTCTCTTATAAAATGGCCCGCGAAATATAAAAAATAAGATAAAGTTGTGTTTTCAGAAAACAGCTATGGCCAAGCACAAAAAAACTTTTTTAAAATATACGGCCGAACCACAGCCAACAGGCTGTAATTTTAGCCGAGCCGCACCTATGAAAATGGAGCAGCCTGCTCCCAGCTTATTCTTAACAAACGAGCAAAAAGCCCCCTAATAAAAACTCTAAAAAAAAGTTTCGCCATATTTCTCTATGTCGGGAAAACGTCTAGCCATCCGCCCTTCAGGGCAAAAATCTAAACTAGAACACAAAAAACAACAAGAGATCCTTATTGTAAGAGGCACTCAGAAGCCATATAGGATTCTGAGTGCCGCCTATCTTTTTATCGAGTCGCTAGCTAATCAGCTAATTATTCGACAACTTCTTCGATAAGGGCGCGAGGAGCAACTTCCTCATCACCAATAACAATAGACTCGAGAATGAAACGCTTGGCTTCTTCAATAGTCTCAGGCTTATTAGCATGCAATACGGCCAAAGGCTGACCTTTTTCGATCTTGGAGCCCACACGGTGAGTCATCTCAATACCGACAGCGGGATCGATAGAATCTTCTTTTCTCAAGCGGCCAGCGCCCAAAGCGGTAGCAGCGAAGCCAATCTTCTGAGCGTGAATAGAAGTGACATAGCCAGAACGAGGAGCTAAAACGGGCTCAATGATGGAAGCCTGAGGAAGCAAGGACAAGTCGTTAACAACTTCGCCGTTGCCGCCCTGAGCAGAGAACATTTCGCCCAATTTGCGTAAACCAGCACCACTCACCAAAAGCTCACGAATCTTCTGACGAGAAGAATCTAAGTCCGGGCAAATGCCAGCCATTTGCAAGAGGTGAGAGGCCAATTCAACAGAGACGGTTTCCAAAGCGGAACCGGGACGCTCATTACGCAGAATTTCAATAGCTTCACGCACTTCAAGAGCGTTACCAATCAAGGTGCCTAAAGGCTGATCCATGTCGGAGATAACAGCTCGAACCTTACGGCCGATATGAGTGCCTAAGTCTACCATGCGACGAGCTAACTCACGAGCGTCTTTAAGATTGGTCATGAAAGCACCGCGACCATACTTGACATCCAAAAGGATACATTCGGCACCGCAAGCGATCTTTTTGCTCATTACCGAAGAGGCAATCAGAGGGATGGAGTCTACAGTGGCAGTTACGTCACGTAAAGCATACATTTTGCCATCGGCAGGCACTAAGTTGCCGGTCTGGCTGATAACGGCTACACCAATGCGGCGAACTTGATCAAGGAACTCTTGGGAAGTGAGGTTGGTGCGCAAACCGGGAACGGATTCGAGCTTGTCGAGAGTTCCACCGGTGTGTCCCAAACCACGACCGGACATCTTGGCTACGGTAGCACCAGCAGCAGCGGCCAAAGGAGCTAAAATAAGAGTGGTGGTATCACCTACACCGCCAGTAGAGTGTTTGTCTACTTTTACGCCGGGCAAGCTAGAAAGATCGACGACATCGCCGGAATCGATCATGGCCTGGGTAAGGGCGGAAAGTTCAGGGACGGTCATGCCATTAAACCAAACGGACATGAGCCAAGCAGACATTTGATAAGGCTCTACCTCTATGCCCTTGGCATAATTCAAAATAAACTCGCGAATCTCTTCGGGAGTATGCTCACCGCCATTGCGCTTTTTAAGAATAAACTGATAAGGATTCATTATTTGTTCAACTCCCTTACAATACCGCGAACTAAATTGATAAAACGAGGCTTGGCTTCAGCCGCAGCTCTGAGCACATCTTCGTGAGTGTCTTTAGAGGGACCGTGGTGCAATACGTTAGTCACACAAGAAATACCGACAACTTTCATTCCGCAATGGACAGCAGCAATAGTTTCGGGCACGGTAGACATACCTACAACATCAGCGCCAAAGCCTTTGAGCATACGAATTTCAGCGGGAGTCTCGTAAGAAGGACCGGACATGGCCACATAAACGCCCTCAGCCAGTTTAAAACCAACTTGCTCAGCCACTTTGCGGGCCAATACTTGAAGCTCAGGAGTATAAGCTCTAGACATAGGCGGGAAACGAGGGCCAATCTTTTCGTCATTGGGACCAATCAAAGGATTGAAGCCCATGAAATTAATATGGTCGGTGATCAACATGAGATCGCCTACTTTAAGGTCGTCGCGAATACCGCCAGCAGCATTGGTAACAACCAAAGTATCGGCGCCTAAAGCATGCAAAACACGAATGGGGAAAACAATATTCTCCATTTTATGACCTTCGTAATAATGCACACGCCCCTTTAATATAGCTACTGGACGACCTTCCAAAGTGCCCAATACCATAGAGCCGACATGACCGTGTACTGTAGAGACAGAGAATCCCGGAATATCTTTATAAGGCACTTCGACAGGATTTTCTACCTGATCGGCCAGACTGCCTAAACCAGAGCCTAAAACCATAGCGACTTCAGGAACGATATCGGTATACTTGCGAATGGCCTTTACGGCATCCGCGATCATTTCGCTGAGAGAGGATTTGCTCATATTGCCTTATCTCCTTATAGAGAACTATTTTCTCGCTTTTCCAAAGCCCTGATTTCGGCCGAAAAGCTGCTGATATCTTTAAAATTCTTACATATGGACGCGTAACGCATATAAGCTACATCATCCAATTCACGCAAAGCATCCATCACATATTCGCCAACAACCTTGGATGGTACTTCTTTAAAGCCTCTACCTCTCAACTCCTGTTCAACATGACACGAGAGAGCTTCCAGACGCTCGTAAGGGATCGGACGCTTTTTACAAGCAATCAGAACACCGCGCAGCAGCTTCTGTCTGTCAAAATTTACCTTACGTCCGTCTTGCTTAATAACAACCAAAGGTAAGCCTTCACAGCGCTCATAAGTTGTAAAGCGCCTCTTGCAGACTACACACTCACGACGACGGCGCACGGCAGCACCATCGTCGGACAGTCTGGAATCGACAACCTTTGTATCTTGGTTTTCGCAAAACGGACAAAACACTTCTAAAACACCTTATTAAGCCAGTCAGCTATACTTTGGAACATATTCTGCTTGCTCTTAGCCTTACTTTTGCGCTCTTGAACAGGCAGATTGGCAACTCCATATAAGAGCAATCCTACTACAGTAGAATAGATGGGAGAGGCCAAATTTTGTGGCAAGCGAGAAGGGTAACAAGGAGCAGCCACGCGTACTGGTACGCCCAATACTTTGCGAGCTTTCTGAGCCAATCCCGTCAATAAAGAAGTGCCACCAGTGAGAACAACTCCGGAAATATTTAGCCTCAAATTGGTGGAAGCTTGCTCCATTTGTTCTTTCATCCAGTCAAGTTGCTCATCAAGTTGAGCTTCTAAAACATTGGCTAAATCTCGCCTGGTAAAAGTCACTTGTATGTCGTTGGAAACAGACTGAGCGACAATTGCCTTGTCACCACTTCCATCGGTAAGGAACTCAGCCGAAGCACTACCTTCTTCTAAAATAACTCTCTCAGCTTCTGATCTAGGTATATTGAAAAACTGAGCCACATCCAGAGCTAAGTAGCTCCCTCCCCTGCCCAAAACGCTGGAATAAGCTATTTCGTGATTGACATAAATTGCCAAATCTAAAGTGCCCAATCCCATATCTACCATCATAACGCCCAAAGCTTTTTCATCTTCGGTTAGAACAGCCCAAGATGAGGCTATGGAAGACGGGATAAACCCCTTATCATAAACTCCTATACCAGACCCTTCCAAAAGGCTGCGTAAATTGCGCAAATAAGAGGAAGAAGCTGCACAAGCGTAAGCCTCAGCTTCCAATCTATGGCCTATAAGTGCTTCCGGATTGACTATGCCACGCTGATTATCAACGGAAAAACCGCGCGGAATCACCGTAACGATCTCGCTTCCGGAAGGAACGCCAACCTGATTGGTGCTTTTTATTACTCTCTCTATATCAGCCTTAGTAATGCCTTGGTCGTCTCCACTTATAGCGACAACTCCGGTGCTATAACTGGAAGTAACTGACTCACCAGTAATGCCTACAATGGCTTTATCTACACCATAGCCAGCCTTTTCAACTTCAGCAATCACATGATCTATGGCATCTCCAGCTTCACTAACATTGGTTAAAACTCCGTTAGTGAGTCCGCTGCAATGATAGACCCCTCTAGCAACAATATCGAGATCTCCATCATGCGAAAACTCTGCAACAGCACAAACTACTTTGCTGGTACCAATATCCAGCGCTGCGAGGGTATCCATTTTGGCCACCCTAACACACCACCTCTCACTGTCTAAAAAATAGATTTCCCCCAACCGATAAAACTATAACCACTGTAAGGCAGAATCGTCTAAATCAAACTTTTCAGCCCAAGCATCTTCTTCTTTCACCTCAGCAGTATCCTCGGCCGCTATCGTCGATGTCTCAGCCTTACTATTTTCGATTTTGGCAGCTTTTTCCTCAGCTTCTGCTGCAGGAGTAGCATCCTTGGCAGCAGCGGATTGCTCTAACTGTTCCTTAGTCGGCTCCGCAGCTTGGGAAGCTTCTTCAGCCTCTGCTGTAGGAGTAGCATCATTGGCAGCAGCGGATTGCTCTAACTGTTCCTTAGTCGGCTCCGCAGCTTGGGAAGCTTCTTCAGCCTCTGCTGTAGGAGTAGCATCCTCGGCAGCAGCGGGTTGCTCTAACTGTTCCTCAGTCGGCTCCTCAACCTGGGAAGCTTCTTTAGCCTCTGCTGTAGGAGTAGCATCCTTGGCAGCAGCGGATTGCTCTAACTGTTCCTCAGTCGGTTCCTCAACCTGGGAAGCTTCTTCAGCCTCTGCTGTAGGAGTAGTATCCTTGGCAACAGCGGATTGCTCCAACTGTTCCTTAGCCGACTCCTCAGCCTGGGAAGCTTCTTCAGCCTCTGCTGTAGGAGTAGCATCCCTGGCAACAGCGGATTGCTCCAACTGTTCCTTAGCCGACTCCTCAGCCTGGGAAGCTTCTTCAGCCTCTGCTGTAGGAGTAGTATCCTTGGCAGCAGCGGGTTGCTCCAACTGTCCCTGAGCCGGTTCTTCAGCTTTAGTTGAAATCTCACTCTGTTGGACAGGCTCTTCGAAGTCATCTTCAATTTCATCATCGATAAGAAGAACAGCCCCCTCTTTATCTTCAGCTTCATGCTGTTCCGATTCCTGCAGAAGAGCTAAACGAATCTTTTCAGACACACTGCCCTTATAAGTCCACTCTGACAAGTCTCCATAATCAGCTATATCATCGGTTTCTTTTATGTCATTTAATACTTTTTCAGGCCAAGAAGCCCATTCTAATTCAGAAGACAGGAAACTCTCTAAATCACGTAAACGAGCACTCATTAAAACGGACTTAGCTACACCATAAGCCCCTGCAATTTCCGAAGGCAGCACGCAAGAACGGCGATAATTTCCCCACTCAAGATCTTGGCGCATAGCTCGGAAACGCTCTATTATCTCATAGCCACTATAGCCATGCCACTCTTCTATAGGAGAGTAATGCAAAGAATTTAGCACTATAGCCAGAGCTTTTTCAGCATCATAACAATCGACAATGTTACTGAGAGCCTCAAGTTCACAGCTCCATTTGGAATCATTGGCCAAGAGAGCGCTATTTTCTTTATACCAATCAGAAGCGAATACAGCCCAAGAAGACTCATCCTCACCACCTTCGTAAGGCGCAAAAACAGCTCGTAAAGCAGCACAGATTTGAGAATTGCACTCTTGAGGAATACTTGCCAACCTGTGCAAATTTTCTTTCAACTTGCGTACAAGTTCGGAAGAGGCACTGCCCCAGTCAATTTCTCCGTTATATCCGAATAAAGTCGGAATCAGCTCTTCTAAGAAAGGACGATATCTGGGATAATCTTCAGCACTGACTTTTTCTAAAGCCAAACGAAACTTTTCAGCTTCCTCGTCGCCAGAAGCTTCTGGAGAGCGAGAATATTCGGAAAGATTCCGATAATAAGCAAGTAAAGCTTTACCTGCACTTCTCCACAAAGATTTATCTTCACCGGGATTATCTGAGCACAACCCGATAATGCCTTGCAAATAAACCAATTGCTCGGGAGTACAATCAACAAAGACAAATTCCCAATCAGCCGGGTTGCTGACAAGATCAAAAATTGCCTTAGCACTTACCGATACTTCTTCAGGTACTTCTTCAGAATTGGCAAGACGTGATTTTATTAAATTTTTATGTAATGCCAAATAGTCGCGATATTGCCAAAAAGCTAAAGAAAGAAGCAATTCAATTAGAGAAGGCGTAAAACCGTAAGGAGCTCTAGTTAAAGCTTTTATAACACTATCGGCATCGATACAACATATGGAACCGGGCTTACCTAAAATTTGCGAGCACAGGAAAGCGTAACCTTTAGCTACTTGAGATTCAGGCTGTTCTTTAACTAAGTGGAAATAATGCCAGCTCCCCTCATTATTTTCCGATTCCATTAGGCCAGTTTCTACAAAGGCGGACTGAATAATATTAAGGAAACTGCGATTATTGGAACGCAAGGCGATGGGACCACGACAGCCCAAGATATAAGAAATTAAACTTTGCCTGGCACGCCTAGCCATACCTCCATCATGTAAGCTGAGCAAATCTCCATTGCTGAGCATAGGGGGCTGTCCTACCAAAGAACTGATAATTTTGTTTACCAGTGAGCATGTAGCTTCTAAATCCAGTTCGGTGTACACCTCACCATCATGGTAAAGAAGCAAATTCTCGGTATTGGCTACATGAGCAACAGATGATTCTAAGCGCTCTTTAGTTTCACTCAAAAGCTCTTGAGCTTTTTCATGCTCTGCAGAAGTAGGATCGCAGAAAGGAATCTCAACAGCACAAATGCGCTCTAAAGCCAAAACATCCAAGGCATCCTTAGATATAGAAATAGGATCCTTAAGAAGAGCTAAAATCAGTTGTTCGTGCTTAAAAGCTCCCTCGTCGGCCAGCTTTTTCACACGCTCAAGTTCTGCTTTATCTTCGGCTGCTACCAAGATAAAATTAATATCGCCTCTGTAAGGACGAAGTTGCTCCAAGCTTTCGGTAAATTCTTCCATAAGCTTGGCCGGATCGCCAATTTCAGAAGCTAAAACAATGCTAACTCCAGCAAAACGATCTGTGTAATATTCATTGTTAAAATCTTCAGCTTCGATCTTAGTAAGAGACAAACCTGACTTAATTACAGAGCGTACATCAAGTTGAGAGCGAACACGATTGCGCATACGAGCCAAAGCTTCGCCCAAAGTGACTTTGCGACGCTCAACAGGCAAAGCATATTCGCCAGTTTTTTCGTTAAATTCAAGCGCATTTTTCTCTTTAAGCAATCGCAAACTATTGCTGGCTACTTTAGTTTCTTTTTCGCCTAAATGCATCGCCCAAAGAATATTTTCTTCGGTACTCTTGAAACGATCGTGAGCAATCAGCTGAATAAGCAAAGTTAAACGCAAAATGCGGCGAGCTTGAGGTACATCTCCAGCTATCATTACCGATTTGCTGAGACCTTTTACATAATCTGCATTGGCAGGATCAGCAGAAAATGTCTTTTCAAAGTAAGTGAAAAGAGAATCTAAAGTGTAAAGATGGAGGCGGCCATTAGGTTGTACGATGGCAAAATTGCGCAAGAAATAGAGGAAACCGCCAGGAGCAGCATCACAGAAAAAATTAAAAGCTGTCCTTCCCTGTCCAGCCATAGCCAAAGCCACTCTGGGCAAAGCAAAAGCCACAGCCGGGTGTAAAGGATAAGCTCCATGCATTACCGTCTCGGTGATCCATTTTTCTGAGCTTCCTTTATAAAGGCCTGATTGAATAAGCCCTTCGGTTACGCTGCGAAAATCTTTATAATCGATAAGCGAATCCCAAAGTTCGCCTTTAACATGTTCAATAATGGAAGAGCCAACAAAGTTTTCCCATTCACCAGTGCGCCCAAGTATTGATACGGATTGGACTTTAGAAAAGACAGCTATAGCTCTCTCCTCTTCTTCCAAAGAAAGACGGCTAATCTCACTGTTAATAGCAGCAACACAAAGTATCGAAGGAGCAGTGCGACGACAAAAAGCGCAAAACTCTTCTAGACCAGAAGCAGGTTTGTCTTGTTGTAAGACTTTTTCAATAAAACGATCAGCTTCATCGAGCAGAATTAAAAGACCCTCATAGCCATTTTGACGCAAATGATCAGAAACTTTTTTGCAAGCTTCCTCCAAACTCAAATTCGCTTCCAAAGCGACATCGAGTTTTTTATCCAGCAAAGAAATTTGCAAAGCCTTGCGCACGGAAGCTTCGAAATCGGAGCCGCTTTTATCAAAAACGGGCACGGCTACAAGCCAAGAGCGATTGTTTGTACGGAGCTCGCTAAAACTCTTTACCAAAGAAATATCATCAAGTAAGGAAAGCGTAGATGAAAATTCTTCTGAAGGTGCGCTTACAGATAAGAGCCTCCCCAAAAGGGCTAGTAAGGACGTTTTTCCTACTCCGAAAGTTCCGGATAGAAGAATTGTGCCGCCTTTGGCAGCACTCTCAGCCATAGCCTTGAGCGCCTCAAGCTGTGGAGAAAGCGGCTTGAACTTATTTTGAAGGAAAATATTATCCGGTGCGGTGATAGCTTTATATATATCAAGTTCTGTTCTCTGAGTTATGTTTACCTTGACTAATTGACTCAATGATTGAGTACCTATTGCAGTCATCACACGCCTCCAACAACGCTACCTATTAAATGCCCTATTTTTATGCAAAGCGCAGGCGGCAAATTACGCTAAAAAAAGCCAAAATCCTCCATTTTTTTGGGTTTTTACGGGATTAGACCGCTTCAAACGATAGTGTAAAAAGACAGGTGGACAAATATAAAATCTAGGAATACGAGAACCATCCAAGAATAGAGTTTACCTTTAAACGTGGGAGGCTGGACGTTAAAATGATAACTTACATCACCAAAGATCTACCCGGAATAGGCGGCGTAATGCGTACCTATCCCGAAGACTTCATTGTGGAAGAAATTCCTGCTTACGATTTAATCAATCAAGGCGAGCATATTTTCATCGAAGTTACTAAAAAACAAATTACCACCCAAGCAGTAGTTGGCGAGTTGGCAGCGGCTTTAAATATAAAATCTTCTGATATCGGTTATGCCGGCATGAAAGACAGACAAGCTGTAACGACCCAACGTTTTTCCGTTCCGGCCGCTCTTTGGCCTCTTAAAGAAGGATGTGCACCCCTAAGCGTAAGTGAAGTTATTGAGCCCTGTGAATTAGCGAAGCGCTTAATAATACCGGACAATCTCACTTTCCAGCTCAAGATTTTAGGATTGCATAATAATAAATTGCGTACCGGCCACTTAAAAGGAAATCGTTTTACTATTCGTTTGCGCCAGTGCGTTTCCAATTGGCCAGAACTAGCTGAACCTATCCGCCAAGCAATTATAACTGACGGATTTGCTAATTTTTATGGACCACAGCGCTTTGGCCGAGAAGGCAACAATGCAGAAATAGGCCTCAAGGGCTTAAAAAGTGGAAAAATATTCGGCCCCAAATGGCGTAAATGGCTCATTATTTCCGCTCTTCAATCTGAGCTTTTTAACGTCTGGCTCAATGAACGCATAAATGACGAACTTTTTGCCACAGCTATTTGCGGCGACGTCTTCGGCAAGTTACCTCAAGGAGGAATTTTTTATTCGACAGAACCGCAAAACGAACAGCCCAGACTAGATGCTTTTGAAATCTCACCTTTAGGCCCTATTTTTGGTTGTAAAATGTTTAAAGCCAAGGAAGAAGCCCTGGAAAGAGAACAGAGAATATTAGATCGTTACGACATTAAATTAGAAGAATTTAGACCACTTAAAGCTGAAGGTAGTCGTCGTAAAGCTCGCTTAAAAATCGAAGATTTGGAAATTACCTCTGTAGAAGGCGATCCAGTGTTTAAATTTACTCTTCCTTCAGGAAGTTATGCCAGCGTATTGATTGGCGAATTTACTAAGAGTGACGATCAAAGCGTCAGTGAAGACGACGACACAGCTTCTGAGTAACCGATTTATAGCTATTAAAGACAATAAAAAGCCCTGCAAAATTTTTTGCAAGGCTTTATTTATAAGATACCCAGCCATTCATCCCACGGTCTTTAGACCGTGGGATGAATGGCGTCAACTTTGGACGGAATGCAGCCTTGCTGTGATATAATATTCCGGTAACACACATGGTACTATTCTAAATCTATAGAAAGGAGAAATCATATGTATCTTACTGTAAAGCAACAGATAAAACATCTGTCTA
>SFMI01000180.1 GCA_004554425.1 Candidatus Saccharimonadota bacterium
TCCTGCGTCGAACCTCTACAGGACAATCCGAAGAAGGTTCTAATGTAGCTGGAAAATCGGTGGAAATGATTGCAAACTCCATTGCAGAAATGCGCACTTACGGTGAAGGCTTTATTATTGCCGATCAATCTCCCGGCATGTTAGATATGTCGGTAATTAGAAATACCAACACTAAAATATTGCTTCGTTTGCCCGATCGCAGCGATCGTGAGCTTGTGGGCTATGCGGCCAGTTTAAATAGTGCCCAAGTAGACGAACTGTCAAAATTGAAACGTGGCGTGGCAGCTGTTTACCAAAATGATTGGGTTGAACCTGTATTAGTTCAAATTGGGAAATTTGCAGATTTTAGCCCCTTAGAGAGTAGCACCGCAAGTTCCCTCGAGCCTGAAATTGTAGAAGCACAAAAACAGGTTGAGTTGCCAGAAAAACAGACCAAGACTGTTGCCGAGCTAGAATTGGGCCAAGAAACTAAGAGTCATGAATTGCCTGGCCTAGTTTCTGGTGCTGATAAAGAAAAGCTTCGCGAGCAGTTAATTCGTTTTCTTATTCATAGACGTTTGCCTAGTCATAAGCTTGATTTCTCTATAGAAGATCTTGAGAAAAATTTGTCTTGCTTAGCTCTTTCTTCTACCAATCAGGGTTTTGTCGAAGAATTGCTTGAAGAATACAAAGAAGATCCTCAGCAAGATTTTGGCCAAGACAAGTTTGATTTATTGTCTAGACGAATTGTCAGCATTTTGGGCCTTAGAGAAAAAGTCAAAAATTGTGTACTTACTTCAGCTACTGATAGTGAGCTTACCAATGCACTGAAAGTATTAGCGTTGCAAATTTTACCCAATGCTTCCAACGCTGAAGTTATGGCTTTAAGTCAGTGCTTTATGAAAGATTTTAGCACGCAGCGTGATGAGAAGGAAATTAAAACGAAATTGTACTTAAAATGGGTATATTATGTGAAGCAAAGGAGAATTAAGTAATGGCCAGTTTTTTCAAAGAAAATGTTGAAAACGTAAAAAACAGCTTGGCTGATTCTCCTTTGGGTAGGCAATTAGTTGGGCTTAGCTTTGGCAATTTAGAGGAAGCTGACGATGCCAATTTAGCTGCCAATGAAAGTGATATTCCGGCCAAACTTTGTGATGATAATGGCAAGCAATATAAGAGCGAAAGTGGCAAATTGCTTCCCAATAATACTTACACTTTTGGCGAAGTTACTTACAAAACTGACGATAATGGACGCGTCTATTGTGTTAATGGCAAATTAAAGCCCAATACTACCTACCTTCTTAATGGTAACATCTACAAAACAGACAGCCAGGGCAGATTAGTGGAGTCTGAAGCTGAGCCTAAACGCACGCCGGAAAATGAGCGCGATAATGAAGCTCAACAGCGCGTTGGTGGTAAAAATAGAAGGCCCAACGATCAAGGCGGCCATATTGCGGGACGCGATCTTGGTGGCGACGCTGGTGAAGGCAACCTTGTAGCCATGGATTCTCGCATTAACCAAAGTGATTATAAGCGCATGGAAAATGACGTCAAAGACGCTTTAGATGCAGGCCAAGAAGTTACCGTCAAAACTAAACTTACTTACAAAGATGGCCAGTCCGAGCGTCCCGATCTTATTGAGTCTACTGTGATAGCTGACGGTCAAGTTACTGTCTACAAATTTGACAATAATATTGACGGTTCGCTTAAAAGCGAAGTTCCGGAAAATGGCCGAGACATTGTCAATGAAAAGTTGGATAAAACCGGTGGCAAGGTCTCTTCTATTAAGGAGGAGTACGACGACAAAGGCAACCTCGTGCAAACTACTGTTTATGTTACTTACAAGGGTGAAGATGGCTCCAATTATAGAGTCAGTGTAGTTATTGAGAATAAGTAAGGAGACTATTAGTTATGTCTGAATTGGAAAATTTTGTAGCTAAACAAATTAAAACGCTCGTCCCTCATTACGATAAGGTAGAGCTGGAAGCGGTTATTACTTCTTCGAGTTATTCTATTGAATTTTTCGCTATCGTAAATGGCCAGAAAAAGCAATCTTTCCAAATGATCGATGAAGGTTTATTTAGTGAAAAGGCCTTTAATGCTGCTTCTAAAGCTATTGCCGACTATGTTAGAGCTTTGCACAGCTTTAATAAAGATGGACTCAATAAATACGCTTTAGTGCTGAAATAATAATTTGGCTATCCTTACTTATTGGCAGAGGTGAAGTAAAGTGAAAAAGATTTTTATTAAATACAATCCTTATAGCTTGGAAACTGAATTTACTATTGATGGTCAGTCCTTACCGGAAAATAGCCGCATTGGTGAATTGGCTTGCCCTGGATCTCGCTTACAAGATTGGATTGAAGATCTTCCTTCTATCTTAATTGAAGAATGCAATGATAACAATTTTGATATAACTTTCCATGGTACTTCTGCCGATTATGAAGATTTAGCCGAAGTTCTTACTCAAGCTTACCAGCGTAAAGAGCTTGAGGCTAGTTTGCAAAGAATTGCTGCTAAAGAAACTACTGATAAAGAAGCTTTAATTGATGAAGTTTTTGAACAAATTCAGCAAGGCCCCTTCGATGAACTTAGAGATCCTGAAATTATCAATGCTTTCCAGATAGCTAAAGGCAAAGATTTTGAAGTTTGCGTTGTCGCTACTATGAGCGCGGGCAAGTCTACTTTAATAAACGCTATGTTAGGGGCTAAGCTTATGCCCTCTAAGCAAGAAGCTTGCACGGCTATTATTACTAAAATTAAAGATAGTAAGGGCAGCCATAAGTGGAAAGCTCAAGTGTATGGTAAGGACGGAAGTTTACTAGATACTTGCGACGATTTAACTTACCAAGATATGGAGAAATTTAATAGTAATACTAATGTTTCGACCATATTTGCTGAAGGTGATATTCCTTTTGTCTCTTCCAAAGAAGTTTCTTTAGTTTTAATTGATACTCCCGGACCGAATAATTCTACCGATCCTGAACATGAGAGAATCCAGAGCGAATTTCTTAATAAAAATTCTAAGTCTCTCGTACTCTATGTTACAGAGGGCACTTTTAGCACCGATGACAATAATAAATTGCTTGGGCGTGTAGCTAAAAGTATGGAAGTAGGCGGTAAACAGAGTAAAGATCG
>SFMI01000181.1 GCA_004554425.1 Candidatus Saccharimonadota bacterium
CGGCTGACTGTCTTTATCTTTGACTACCGAATCTAAAGACATAACCAAACGTACTAAATTGTTGGCTTCCCCATTGATAATTTGCAAAAACTTGCGGGTAACTTGCGCATCTAAATAAGCGCCTTCTAAGAGAGTTTCCACAAATCCTTTAATGGTAGTTAAAGGGACAGAAATTTCACGGGTCAAGCTGGTAAAAACGTCGTCTAAACTGCGCTCTATTTTTTGCATACCGGAAACATCGCGCAAAGAAGCATAAGCTCCCAAATTCCGACCGCGATCGGAACGCACAGCCATCATTTTTACAGAGAACATACGCTCATTGGGAAAAAGCATCAAACGCTGAACAGGCTCAGGATTGCTATCTTTTATCTGAGCGAGAAGAGCCCGAGAAAATTCGCACTTAGGCAAAACATCCCACACATTTTTGCCAATAGCCTCATCGGGGCTAATAGAGAAAATCTCCCCTATAGCATCATTGAAGATGCGCACAGATCCGGAACGATCCACCCCTAAAATACCATCTTCCAAACCTTTAATTAAAGCTTCGGACAACTGTCCTTCAACGCGAGGAGGCATAAAGCATTATATTCTCTCAGTCAAAAAAAATTATACGATAAAACCTTTAATCTTCGTTATTATCGTCGTGTTGGAACTTGTAGCCAATACCGTGAACGGTTTTAAGTTGCTTGGGATTGGAAGGATCATCCTCAATTTTTTGGCGCAGACGGCGCATGTGCACATCTACTGTGCGAGTATCTCCCAAATAATCGTAACCCCAAAGTTGCTCAAGTAAGAAGTCGCGAGTATAGACTTTACCAGGATTGGTAGCCATCAAGCGCAACAAATCGAACTCTTTAGGTTTCAGCTCTACAATCTGACCATTTTTACGCACTTCATGCTTAACTAAATTGATACTGAGCTTATCGAAAGTAATTTCGTCTTTTTCCTCAGAATGATCAGAAGTGCGACGCAATACAGCTTTAATACGAGCAATAAGCTCACGAGGCGAGAATGGCTTGGGGACATAGTCGTCGGCGCCCATCTCTAAGCCTAGCACTTTGTCTATTTCTTCGACTTTGGCAGTTACCATAATGATGGGAGTTTTGCTCTCTTTACGTATGGTGCGGGTAACATCAATACCAGAACGATCGGGAAGCATCACGTCTAATAGGATAAGATCAGGATGCTCGCGACGAGCTAAAGCAATAGCTTCATTACCATCACTAGCACAAATAACTTCAAAGCCTTGCTGTTCTAAGTTATATCTCAAGAGTGAGACAATGTTGGCCTCATCATCAACAACCAGGATTAACTCTTTAGCCATATATTTATGCTCCTCCTACAGAGATACATTACAGCAGAATTAGATTTTTTATATGAATAAACGTGAACTGCTGCCTACCAGCAACACGATAAGCAGCTTGAGGGAACCACAGTTCCTATTTGGCGTTGTTCACTTCGCCCTATAAAAAATGCCTCTGCCAACAAACAAAAGCTCTGTTAAGCTAAAATTGATAAGCTAAACTAGCATAATGGCCGAGGCCATGCGTCCTGTTATCCGCTTATCACGCCTATAAGAGAAGCACAAACCCTCTTGACAGACAGAGCAAACGTTGCTGAGGCAAATATTTTCAGCTTTTACGCCAGCTTCCCGCAAAGCGATCAAATTGGCTAACCACAGATCGACATGACGACTGACGTTCCCGTTTTTTCGCTCAAATAAGGCAATATCCTTCCCATATGGACTATTAGCGAATGATTCACAAAACTGTTGAGCCACATCTTGGCCGACTTCAAAACAGCAAGGAGCTATAGAAGGGCCTATGCCTACTTGTAATTGTTGAGGATCGCTATCAAATTGTTGAGCCATGCTTTCAACTGTAACTTTAGCAATGCGCTCTACAGTACCGCGCCAGCCAGCGTGAGCCAAACCAACGGCTTTATGGATAGGATCGTATAGGACTACAGGCACACAATCGGCTGTAGTAATCATCATGGGCTGATTAACTCTATCGGTAATGCAAGCGTCTCCTAAAGTAAGGCTATTTATTGGCCCATTTACACGTACAACTTCTATACCGTGTACCATAGTCAATACTGCAGCTAAAGGCACGCCGGAAGCTGCCGCAAAGCGCCTTCTGTTTTCCTCGACGTCGTCTGGATTGTCTTCGGTAGTAAAGCCGATATTGAGCCCTTGATAAGCTCCACTGCTGACTCCTCCGCGACGTGTAGAAACGGCATGAGGCACTTTTATGTTGGGAAAAGTTATATAACTGAGTTCAAAAGGCTCAAATCGACTCTGCGGCTCGGAATCAGCCACAGAGAGACGCTCTTTGCGCATCTTTACAGTATTCAATTCAGCTTGCTTAGGATTAGATCCCAGCAATTCCCGATAAACGTCATTAAATTGGGAGATACATATGTATTGGGAGGGCATAGCCTCATACCGACGAGAAATTATTGTATACATACTTTTCCTTTTTCTGAGATCGTAACTAGTTGTGGTATTAAAGGGACTCCACTGTACGTCTGGTAAGCTCTTCATCGCGACGCAAACGCTCTAAACTGCCAACCGGAGTTAAATGGCTCCAAGGCATAATTTCGTCTTTTACTGAACGCTCGTGATACAATTCATACTTGTAATCGATGCCCTCTTCGGCACAAGCTTTAAGCCAAGCGCTAAAGGAAGGCTCGCGATAAACTCTAGCTATAACTTTGGAGAAGCGGCGATCGCCTCTGGCCAACAAAGCTTGAATCATCGCTTGTTTGGGCGATTCTCCGGAAAATTCAACGCCGCCTATACGCTTTACGCCATGCTCAAGGTAATGTATAGATTTGGCTGCTTTGCTCTTTTCCAAAACACTATTCCATTGAAAAGGCGTAAAAGGCTTAGGAATAAGCTGACCTGTAGAAAGGGTAATATGGCCGCCTCCTCTGCCCATTTTTATCTGCAATTTTCTAGTATCGGCAGCCAAATCGATCAAAGCTTGTAAATGCTCTTCACGTTCGCCAGGCAGACCAACCATAGAATACATGCGCAAATTGACGATACCGGCAGCGAAGGCCCTTTCGGCAGTAGCCAAATATTGAGCGTCAGTAAAGCGTTTATTGGGCTACCCGACGCAAAGCGTCAGATCCAACTTCTGGAGCCAAAGTAATAGTTTTGGAGCCTCCAGAAACAAGCGCTTGTAACATAGAATCTGGCAAACTATCTACACGCAAAGACGAAAAAGCTACGGCCATTTTTCTATCAATAATATGTTGACAAAGCGCATCTATATGCGGATAAGTACCGGCAGTAGCTGAGATAAGTCCCACTTTATTGGTATATTGGCTTAGTTCTTCTATAGCTTCTAAAATTTTGTCCAAAGGTTTCCAGCGTATCTTAGGATAAGAAAAACCTACGGTACAAAAGCGACAATTGAAAGCACAGCCTCGAGAAATTTCCACCAAACCGGAATAACCAAGTTCCGTATTTTCAGTGAGAATCTGAGAATGAGGGCAGTTCTCACCATATTCTGAAGCGGATAAATATAAGCGCTCGATAACATTTTCCGGAGCGCCTTCACGTGGCTCACAACTAACGAAATGGCCTTGATCATCATAATAATCATGCCATAAAGAAGGTATGTAGGCGCCACGCAATGAGGCTAAACGCTCTAAGAGACAGCCTCTGGAACTGTCTTCTTTTTGCCATTGACGATAAGTATCTATAAATTGAGGCAAAAAGTGTTCAGCTTCACCAAGACAAAAAATATCGACAAAATCGGCAACCGGTTCAGGGTTTAAAAGAGAAATAGCTCCGCCAGCCAAAACTAAGGGACAATTTTCATGCTGTGCCCTCTCTTCGGCAGTAAAAGGTAAGCCGACCAG
>SFMI01000182.1 GCA_004554425.1 Candidatus Saccharimonadota bacterium
AGGCTTCTGACAATGATAAGCTTTACGATCTTATTAAGGAAAGCGATCTAAAGAGCATTTCTCCTGGCAGCTCTACCTTACGCGAAATTTTCGACACTTGCGGCCCTTGCTTAATTCTTATTGATGAATTGGTTGCTTATGCAAGAAAAATCTATTGGGGAAAAGATCTTCCAGCCGGCACTTTCGGAAATTTGATGACGTTTGTGCAAGAACTTACCGAAGCTGTTAAAGCCAGTAAAAATAGCTTACTGGTAGCTTCTTTGCCGGAATCGGAAAGAGAACTGGTAGATGAAGGTGGCCGCGAAGCTCTAAAAACAATTGAACATTATTTCGGTCGCGTAGAGTCAATTTGGAAGCCTATCGGAGCTCAAGAAGGCTTTGAAGTAGTGCGCCGCCGTCTTTTCTCTAAATGCGCAGACGAAAACGCCAAAGAAGATATTTGCCGCCGTTTCGCTGCTATGTATAGCGAGCAAAATGAGCAATTTCCGCTAGAAACTAAAGAAGTTGACTACCATAAGCGGTTGCTTAATTGTTATCCTATCCACCCTGAATTGTTTGATATTTTATACAATGACTGGGCCGCTTTACCTAATTTCCAACGCACGCGCGGGGTCTTGCGCTTTATGGCCGCTTTAATTCATAAACTTAGTGAAGATCAAGATCCTAGTCCCATGATTATGCCTGGCTCAGTGGCTTTCGGCGACAAAAATATCGGCGACGAGATGGTAAAATATCTTCCCGACGGAGAAAGCTGGCCTTCCATTATCTATGCTGAAGTTGATGGCAAAAATTCTGTGCCTTACAAAATAGATCAGAAAGATTGGCGTTATAAACAAATTAAAGCGGCCCAAAAAATAGCTTGTGCCATCATGTTAGGCAGCGCTCCTAAAGTTGGCTCTCAAGGAGTACGTGGCCTAGACAAAAAACGGCTTTATCTTGGAACTGTCCAACCTGGCCAGCAAATGTCGGCTTTTAATGATGTTTTAAATGCTTTGCGTGAAGAGTCGTCTTACTTATATTGCTCTGGTGAGCGATATTGGTATGACGTCCATCCCACTTTACAAAAGTTGGCTCGCGAGCGTGGAAGTAAAATAGATTACGCTAACGTTCAAGCTGAAATAACTTCACGCTTGGATAAATTGTGCAAAGTCGAAGAGCCTTTGGAAGGAAGACATCTTTGTCCTGAATCTTCTTCCGATATTAACGATAACCAAAACGTTCGTTTAGTTGTCTTAGGATTAAGCTGTACCTATAATAGTTATGAATCGGCAAGCAGTGAAAATAGCACCATAAACAGTACTCTTTTTGAGTTTATGGGCAATTTACTAAAAACTAGAGGTAGCGGAAATCGTATCAACCAAAATATGTTGGTTTTTTTAGCTCCTGATAAAAGCAATTATCCTACCTTAAAATCTGCCGTGGTAAACTATTTAGCTTGGAAATCGATTCAAGAAGATGAGCTGAATTTAGATAAAAACCAGCAAAAAGAGGTAAAGCAAAGGATTGCAACATCTAGTGACAATATTAACAGTTGCTTAAAAGAAACCTATCGCTGGTTGCTTGTTCCTTCTACCGAACAGAGCGGAAAACAAACGGAGATTACTTGGAAAGCTTGCAACTTAGGCAGTGGTGATCTTATCGATAAAGTGGTGCGTAAGCTTAAAGATAGCGAATTGGTAGTTACAAAGTGGGCTCCTAACTTTTTCCGTGAAGATGTATTGAATTTATTCGCCCAAAATGGTGATGACAATTCGGTAATTACTGTAAAGCAAGCATGGGATCAGCTGTGCATTTATTGCTATATGCAAAGGCTAGCTAATTATAAAGTTTTAGAAGATTGCCTCAAAAATGGTGTAGCCTCCGGTTGTTTTGCTATAGCTAGTAGTAAGGACGAAAAAGGTTATTTTAAGGGCTTAAAATTCGCAGAGGAGATTGACACTATTAGCTTAGACAACTTGTTAGTACCTGCGGAAAAAGCACGTCAGCAACGCCAAGCCGAAGAAGAGGCAGCGGAGAAAGTCAGAAGTGAGCAACAAAGCTTCAATGCTATTGCCAGTAGTCGTGTCACAAATTGTAGCGCTGCTTGTTCTACTTCTGATTCTGCGAATTTTGTCAAACAAATTGAAACAGAAAAGCACGAGCCTCTCACAACACATCTTTATGCTTCTGTAAGCAAGATCGATCCTAATTGCTGTAACAATGTAGTAAAGAAAATTTTGGAAAATATTGTTTATGACTTGATAGATTTGAAAGATTGTGAGCTTAATCTTACTTTCTCTGTTGCGGCTAACGCTAAACAAGGCATACCTGCTGAGATTGTTCGCGCCATCAAAGAAAATAGCAAGAGCTTAGATTTAAATGAGTTCGAGTTAAATTAGCTTACAAGTGTGCAAGTACAGCAAACTGGCCTGGTGTAGTTCTTGACTCTGGGCCAATTGCCTACATTGTTCTTTTTGCTTACACTCGTTTGTTGCGTAGTTTTTCATTGTAGAAACGCTAATTAGTGTACGGCTCGCCCCATTAGCTATTTTGTGCTAGCTTTATTTTTTACCATATCTACGCTTCGGCTGACTGGCCTTGCGGCCAGAGGCCTGCGCTACTGATATGGCGAAAAAATTTCGCTATAAGTTATGGCTGCGGGCTCGTGTTCATGTTGGCTGGCTCCAGCTAGTGGCTCTTCCAGGCTCGAACTGGCCGAGCTAAAAGCTTCGGCCAATATTCTTCGCCTTCCATTCGCCACTGCTTCCGCCTGTTTGCTAAAAACTACGAGTGTAACTGTGTCGCGCTATACAAAAGCGTGTTTTGCGCGTAAAATTAACGGAAATTTATAGCCGCTCAAAACGTTCGTTATACCCACCGGAGAAAACTTTATCGCGTTAGCGATCTTTCGAGGAGGGATATAACGAACTAATAAACGAGGCTATAAATTTAACACAAACATACATAGCGCAAAAAAAATTCGCACATTTTTCACATTTTTGCCTATAAGTGCTTGACAGGGTAGGCGCTTAGCGGTAATATACTCGAGCAGTTGCCACGAGTAACTAAGCAAAGTTTTGAAAACAGAATAGCAGCTTTTAACT
>SFMI01000183.1 GCA_004554425.1 Candidatus Saccharimonadota bacterium
AACAGGTATGGTAAGGAATGAAGATTTGCCTCTTAATACAAACCAAGCGATCTCTATTGTAAGACTTGTAAACGCCAAGTATACAGATATTAAATTTATTATTTACTTGTTAAATGGTTCTTTTACTCAGAGTTACTTTGATAACTCTAAAAAAACGACTGCTATTCCAAATTTAACATTAGAAATTGTAAGTAATGTTGTTGTTCCGCTGCCGCCGTTAGCTGAACAAAAACGCATAGTAGCCGCTTTGGAAGCTAGTTTAAAATTGGTAGATACTATTGCTAAAGACAGCGCCGATTTAGATAAAGCTTTAAATTTTTTGCGTCAAAAAGTGCTAGATATGGCTATGCGCGGCCTCCTTTTAGAGCAACGCCCCGAAGAGGGCAACGCTTCCGACCTACTAGAACAAATCCGCGCTGAAAAAGCTGCCCTTATTAAGAAAGGCCAAATCAAGAAAGAGAAGCCTTTGCCGGAAATAAAAGAAGAGGAAAAGCCTTTTACTATTCCCGATAGCTGGTGCTGGGTTAGACTTGGGGAAATTGGCTCTTGGGCGGCTGGAGCTACTCCATCAAGGCGCTGCGTTGATTATTACAAAGGTAATATACCGTGGCTAAAAACTGGTGACCTTAATGATGGGTATATAGAGACTGTTCCAGAATTTATTTCTAATTTGGCTTTACAAGATTGTTCTTTGAGGCTAAACCCTGCTGGTTCAATACTTATAGCTATGTATGGAGCCACAATTGGTAAGCTTGGAATTTTACGTGTTCCTATGACGACTAATCAAGCTTGTTGTGCTTGTGTTCCCTTTAATGGTTTGTTTAATCTTTATTTGTTTTATTGCTTGATGGCTAATAAAGCTAAATTTATTAGTCAAGGAGCTGGAGGCGCTCAGCCCAATATTTCTAAAGAAAAAATACTACATTTCCCCATTCCACTTCCGCCGCTGGCTGAGCAAAAACGTATAGTGGCTAAGCTTGAACAAATAAATGCTTTAATTGACACTATGCTCAATTAGTGCATGTTTTTTTTGCGTTTTTGCCTGTTGTGCTTGCATGTTGGGCTTGTAGTTTTTTTTGCTTAGAGACGCTAATAGTGTTCGGCCCGCCCGTTAGCTATTTTGTGCTAGCTTCATTTTTTACCATATCTACGCTCCGGCTGACTGTCCACTTCGTGGCCAGAGGCCTGCGCTACCGATATGGTGAAAAAATTTCGCTACAAGTTTTGGCTGCGGGCTCATGTTCATGTTGGCTGGCTCCAACAGCGGCTCTTCCAGGCTCGAACTGACCGAGCTAAAGCTCGGCCAATGTTCTTCGCCTTCCATTCGCCCTCTGTCTCCGCCTGTTGGTTAAAAAACTACACAAGTTAAACGAAATTTATAGCCGCCAAAAAAGTTCGTTATACCCACCGGAGAAAACTTTATCGCGTCAGCGATGTTTTCGAGGAGGGATATAACGAACCAATCAACGAGGCTATAAATTTAGCACTAACACGCACGCGCCATAAGCGCATAAAATCTGCACTTATTCGCTTACTTGCTCGTTGTGCTTGCATATTGGGCTTGTAGTTTTTTTAGCCTAGAGACGCAAATTATGTTCCGCCCGCCAGTTAGCTATTTAGTGCTGGCTTAATTTTTTACCATATCTACGCTCCGGCTTCACTGGCCTTGCGGCCAGAAGCCTGCGCTACCGTAGCTGCTCTTCCAGGCTCGAACTGGCCTAACGGCCAATATTTTTCGCCTTCTCCATTAGCACTCTGCCTCCGCCTATTGCTTAAAAACTGCATAAAATGAATGTGTGATTTTTATGTGCATTGCATTTAAATAATGATAAATGGTAATATTTTAGGAGATTATCATAAAAGGGTGGTTTATTATGGCTGCTAAAAGTAATATGACGCTAAGGATAGAGCCGGAACTGAAAGAGCGGGCGGCGGCTTTATTTAACTCTTTAGGTTTAGATTTAAGCCCAGCTACAGGCATTTTCTTCCGCCAGGCTTTAAGATGTCATGGTCTTCCTTTTGAAGTCAAAGTAGATGAAGCAAATGAAATTACTTACAGAGCTTTAGAAAGTGCTGAAAAAGACGAGGATATGCAAGGCCCTTTTGACAGTGTTCACGATTTAATGAAGGCCTTAAATGCTTAAAATTAAGTTTACTAAATAATTTAAGAAAGATTATAAACTTGCTTTAAAACGTGGTTGCGATTCAAAAAAATTTGAAGTGGTAGTTGAGTTACTTTGCAGCCAATGTTCGTTGCCTGCTATTTATAAAGATCACGCTTTGATCAATTCTCGCAATTATAAAAATGTACGAGAATGCCATATAGAACCTGATTGGCTTTTGGTTTATCAAGTACTTAAAGATGAGTTGATACTAAGATTGATTAGAACTGGCACTCATAGTGATTTGTTCTAAGTTATTGCTTTGCCTGTTGGTTACGTAGTTGTTTAGTTTTGAGACGCAGATTCTGTTCGGCCTGCCCATTAGCTATGTACTGTTAGCTTAATTTTTTGCCATATCTACGCTCCGGCTTCACTGGCCATTACATGGCCAGAGGCCTGCGCTACCGATATGGCGAAAAAATTGCGCTATAAGTTTAGGCTGCGGGCTAGTGTTCATGTTGGCTAGCTCCAGCAGTGGCTCTTCCAGGCTCGAACTGGCCTAACGGCCAATGTTCTTCGCCTTCCATTCGCCACTGCCTCCGCCTGTTGGTTAAAAACTACCTACATTAAATAAAATTTATAGCCGCCAAAATGTTCGTTATACCCACCGGAGAAAACTTTATCGCGCTAGCGATGTTTTCGAGGAGGGATATAACGAACTAAACAACGTGGCTATAAATTTAACACCAACATACATAGCAAAAAATTTTTGCACATTTTTGCTTAGAAGTTCTTGACAGGGGAGAAGCTTAGCGGTAATATACTCGAGCAGTTGCCACGAGCAACTACAAAAGTTTTGACAACAGTAGAAATTATTGGAAACGAAAGCAA
>SFMI01000034.1 GCA_004554425.1 Candidatus Saccharimonadota bacterium
TGTTTTATTTTATCTTTCAGTTGCTGTTCTTGATCGTGCAAATAGTCTAAATCGGTCTGAGCTGCATCTAAGCAAAGTTTTGCGTCTTCCCTTTTCCAACTTTGGTTAAATTTTGGCAAAGGGCGCAATAATTCTATATACTGATCTGTATCGTTATTTTTTATCAGTTCAAAGTTTTGATTAGGAATTAGCAAGGAAGATCCATTTGAACTACTCTCAAGAGTTTTGTAATTGTGAGCCAATTCTTCTTTGTAATTATGTAACAGCTTTTGTCCCTTTTGGTTCGCTTCTAAAGTATCAGATAACAAAGTCAACTCTTTATCTTTGCGCAACAGCAAACGAATAGTAGCATACAGCTCGACGGGCTCTTCCGGCAATTTTAAGTCTAAAGTGTTTAAAAGAGAGCGCATTTCTTCCAAGTTGGCCATTAAAGGCAAACTGTCTATATTTTCTTGGCACAATCGCAATTCTGGGGCCGGAATTAAGCGATTGAGTCTGGCTAGCCAGTCCCAAACTCTAGCTTGCACTATCGCTTGAGCGGGCGTTAAAAAGCTCAATAGCAAAACTAAAGCTAAAGCCAAACTAGATAAGCATTTCCTTATATGTTTATTCTTTGTCATGGTTGAAGAAAAGCGCTCTCTTTATTAGTTTTTCAAAGGAACAAGTTTTGTCAGCAAAGCTTCGCGATCTTGCGGATTACTTAAAATGAGAGTAGGCAACTTCTGGTTGTCTTTAGTTAAGTCCCTAATATTGAAGGGAGTTCCTTCAAGTGTATCTACACAACCGCCAGCTTCAAAAAGAATAGGCAGAACTCCGGCCACATCCCAATGATAAATACGCATAAAAGCTCCAGAAGCATCGCCTCTAGCTACCGTAAGAGCATGAATTACTGTAGAGCCCAAACTGCGTACTTTGCCATGGTACTTATTGGCAGCATATTTATGGTGGAAAGTTGAGGGAACTAAAAGTAGATGCTCTTTTTGGCTCAGATCTACATTGCGAATATCCAATTTTTGCAAACCGAAAAGGGGAGATTCTACGTAGGCGCCCAAGCCGCGAGCTCCCCAATAGAGCTCATTTAAAACTGGCAAATAGACCATTCCCAAAATGGGCTCATTGTCTTTTATTAAACCTATGCTTATACCCCAAGTAGGCAAGCGGCAAAGGTAGGCAGAAGTTCCGTCTATAGGATCTATAGACCAAATATAATCAGAAGCTGCCTGGTGCCAGCCTGTCTCTTCGCCGACGATATTTTCTGCTGGAAAATGTTTTTGTAAACCTTGAATTAAGCAAGCTTCGACTTCCTGATCGGCTTGAGTTACGAAAGTACCATCCGCTTTATTGTGACCGCAAATGTGACCAAACTTAGCTAAGGCTATTTGAGATGCTTGCTTTATCAAAGGCCTTAATATGTTTAAACGTTCTTGTAAATCCATAGGTTGGTGAAACTCGCCCTCTAAACTGTTTGACCGTTGCATTTTTGCTTTCGCTTAGTGCTATCCCTTCAGAAAATTGAGCTTAGCTTCAAGCCTAAATTTTAGATAGAGAAAAAAAATAGCCCCTCTCACCACAAAATGGCAGAGGAGCTATCTTTAGACAAAAATTGCTTATTAGGCGTTGACAGCGGACTTGGCGATAGCAGCAAAAGCTTCCATATCGGTGATGGCCAAATCGGCTAACATCTTGCGGTTGATTTCCATACCAGCATTCTTGAGACCACTCATCAATCTGCTGTAAGAGAGACCACAAGCGTGAGCAGCGGCGTTGATGCGGACGATCCAGAGAGAACGGATGTCGCGTTTCTTAGCGCGGCGATCTCTGTAAGCATAATGCTGAGCGTGATGGAAAGCTTCCTGAGCGCAGCAGATGCGACGGCTACGAGCGCCTCTGTAGCCCTTTACTGCCTTTAACAAGGTGCGGCGTTTTTTCAGCGAGAGAGTTCCACGCTTTACTCTTGGCATTTTATTCCTCCTGAGGGGAGCGACTTAGTCGCAGCAAAAAAAATTTATTCTTAATACCTTAACTATATCTTCCGAAAAACTAGGTGTAACTTAGAGCCTAGAGATAAGGAACGAGAGCGTGCATACGCTTGACGTCAGTCTTGTCAACTAAGACGATCTGACGGAACTTACGGGTTCTATCGGGAGATTTCTTCTCGCGGATGTGATGGCATCCAGAAAACTGGCGCATTCTCTTCATTTTACCGGTGCCGGTAACGCGGATACGCTTCGCTACAGATCTTCTTGTGCGAATCTTAGGCATGTGTAGCTCCTTTCATACCTCAAAACAGCCCTGCGCAGTATTGTATCAGCAGGGCCCATTTCTATGTGCTTCTTTTTCGACCTGACCAGAGTAAGTATCTAACAAAGAATGTTAGGCGTTCTCAGCCGCTTTAGCTTCCGGCTTAGAAGCCTCAATGGCAGGAGTCTGAGAGGCTGCAGCCTGAGTATTGGTCTTAGGCTTGGCCTGGGCTTGAGGACCAGTCTTAGGCGCTAAAACCATAACCATCTGACGTCCGTCCATAGTAGGTTTCTGAGCGATAACAGAAATCTCCTGAACCTTCTCAAACAGCGACTTGAGCAACTCTTTGGCGAGTTCCATGTGGACGATCTCACGGCCACGGAAACGCAGAGTAACTTTCACACGGTCGCCGGAACGGATCAAACGATCAATAGTCTTTACTTTGACTTCGAAATCGTGATCATCAATCTTAGGACGAACTTTTACTTCACGAAGCTCTTGGGGCTTACGCTTGGCTCGGCTGTCTCTTTCGGACTTGGATTGCATGTACTTATACTTTCCATAATCCATAAAACGACAAACCGGCGGTCTGGCTGTGGGATTAACTTCCACCAAATCAAGGTTGTGGGCTTGAGCTTGCTCTAATGCTTCACGAGTAGACATTTGCCCCAACTGGCGTCCCTCTTCGTCGATAACAAAAACACGGGGGACT
The DNA here is from genome assembly GCA_004554425.1 of Candidatus Saccharimonadota bacterium. Lineage (GTDB taxonomy): Bacteria > Vulcanimicrobiota > Xenobia > Xenobiales > Xenobiaceae > Bruticola. The sequence goes on from SFMI01000034.1 coordinate 2,954, forward strand.
CTGATCAGGCGATTAGTTCTCAGTTCCTTGGAAATCGGTTTACCTCTGTTGCCAGCCGAAAAAACATTACGTGAACCAACATCTGCACGTGGTCCGGTTCCAGTATCTTAAAAACCGGTAGGCCCTTAAATAATGAAAGGTTCCTAATTGACCACTACCTCTGAAACTGCCCCTCTCAGGGTGGCGTCGCAGGGTGAGAAGCCGGTGCAGCTTCTGCTTTTTTGGCCTGTAGTATATCTCTACACGCTTATCAATAATGTAGCGCAGGTAGTATACTATTGAAAGTGAACTCGTGTCAAGAAGAAAACAGCGCTTTTTATAGTGCTGTTAAGCAAAAAAAATTAGCTTTCTCGCATCGCTCCACTTTCCAACAAGTGGCGGTGGGCTAGGGAAGTCATGGGTGGAATATTGGTTCGCTCAAAATTTTCTCTGGCTTCTTTAATGTGGGGCCAGAGTTCTCCCCTATAGCGTCTGGAATAGTGGAACATATAAAGATTGTCAACTTGCAACTCTTTGGCTATGCGACCAACCTGACGGGCTGTAAGGTGAAAATTCTGTACTGCTTTGTCGCGCTCGGCATGACGGTAGCAAGCTTCGCACCACAATTCATCTGCACCCTGGCCTACCCAATGAATAGAAGCCATGCTGTCACGATTAAAAACAGTATCTGTTACGTAAGCATAGCGGTTGGGCTTGGGATAATAAACTAAAGGGCGCAATGCGTCGATGGTTTTGACTTCGTCGCCTACTTTTATATCGTGAGGCTCCGAAATTTGACCAGAACAGATTTTAAGCAATTTGCCAATCCAAGCTCCGGAGGGCAAACCGGATTTGGCAAATTCGTCTTTTTTTATACGCGCTTGTAAGGGCTCGGTGATAGAGTAACAAAGGCAAGGAACGCCGTGCACCAGAGGAGCAAAGCGGAGCATGGTGCCGTCACCTAAGCGTAACTCTGGGTGGGTGAGGGGATGAGCTCGTCGATCATCAATATCTTCGACAAATTTATTAGAAGCTCTAAAAAGATAGGAAACAACTTGAGTGTCTTCCAACTCGCAGCACTTAATAGAGAAATTGGAATCTTCAGTCAAATTCCAACTGTAACCTTGTAAACGGCAGCCTATTTGAGCTGCTAAGCCAACCGGGCCAAAAAATACCAGCTCTTTGGACTCGCGCAAGTTCATGCGCATAAGAGTGTCAAAGCCGATAAAATGGTCGATATGGGAATGCGTAATGAATACACGGGTAGTGTCGATCATTGTGCCTACGCTTAAATTTCTGAGATCTCCACAGTCGAAGAGCCAGTATTCACGCGTGTCATTGACACGAACCAACACCCCCGGATCTTCCCAGGGTTGATTTATTAAGGTACAAGTATATTTCATATAAGGGCCGCCCCCATTGTTAGGCAAGGTCTAAAGCCAACTCAAGCATATTCTTTAAGGAATTTTGGCGTTGTTCGGTAGTTAAGATTTCCGATTGGCCCATCACTTCGCTAACGGTCAAGATAGTCAAAGCTTTTTTCCCGTGCAAAGCGGCGTTTGTGTAAAGAATAGCGCCTTCCATCTCACAAGCTAAAATTCCTAATTTTATCCACTTCTCGTAGCTATTGGAGGCATCGTAGAAATAGTCGGAAGTAAGTATGTTGCCTACGTGAGCGGATAATTTTTTCTCTTGACAAAGTTGGTAAGCTCGAGAGAGAAGTCCAAAATCTGCTAGAGGAGCAAAAGTGCCGTTAAGCTGAAACTGGCTTATAAAATTGGAGTTGGTGCAGCAACCTTGAGCTAAGATAATATCGCCCAGTCTTAGATCGGAACGCATACCGCCGCAAGTGCCAATGCGAATAATTTGCTCCACTCCCATATAAGCGAATAATTCATGGGAATAGATGCCCATAGAAGGGCCGCCCATACCGCTGGCCATTACCGAGACGCGTTTGCCTTTATAAAAACCTGTGTACCCTTGCACTGCACGAACGTCGTTTACCAATTCGGCCTTTTCCAAGTAATGTTCGGCTATGTAGCGAGAACGCAAGGGATCACCCGGCATTAGAACTGTAGGAGCAAACTGAGCGGGGCGGCTGTGAATATGTGGCGTGCCTACAGCTAAACTGGAGGTGTCGAAAGCAGAAACGGTTCCTTCTCCTACTTTAGAGGTAGTAGAAGCCCCTTTGGCAGGAACTTGAACATCTGTATCTTTAGCTTGAACCGCTGGTTGTGAGGACGGCTCCTGAGGGGCTTTCACATCGCAAAAAGGTAAGCCGCTGGCTGAAGCTTTGGCTTGTTCTTTGGCTGCTTTAGCTTCGGCTTTGTGTTTAGCTTGCTGGTGATAAGACTCGATCAATTCTGGGGCCATGGCGGCCAGTTCATCATTAAGCCAGCTCTGCGGGTGGTTATCTGAAGCGCATAAGACAAAAGCGTTGGCTAATTTCTGGCGGAACGACTTCCCATAGCCGGCCAAAACAACCTCCAGAGGATCGCCGTCGTAGATATTGTCAAGTCTGGTCTGAATGAGAGGATGTTGCAACGAATCTTGATGATATTGAGCTTCTGGTAAATAACGATAACGGTTAAAAAGATCGAAATGCCAAAGTAAGAAATTGCTTACTGTGCGCTGACCGTGAGTATCATTGCCAAAATGCTCCAACATATAGATAGTTAGACGCAAATAAATGGCAATGCGCTCTTGGGGAGTAAGATTTAAATCGCGTTTTTCGCGGAGCTCTTGGAAGATCCAGGGCTTAATGAGGGCGCCGCGCCCAATCATAATGGCTTGGGCTCCGCTCTGAGCTTTTTTATCTTCTGCTTCGTACCAAGTAAGAATATCTCCATTACCTATAACTGGAATATGGACATTTTCTACAGCTCTTTTAACAATATTCCAATCGGCAGCACCGGTATAGCGCTGCTCACGGGTACGTCCGTGTACGGTAATGGCTGAAGCGCCGTATTCTTCGGCCAATTTGGAAGTAGTTTCAATATTGACATGGCCTTCTTTGTAGCCGGCACGCAACTTTACTGTATACGGTATGTGAGTATTTTCTTTTAAAACGGCTAAAAGTTGCTCAAATTTTTTGAGGCGATCCAAAAGCTGGGCTCCCATACCTTTGTTGACGGCTTCGTCAATGGGACAGCCACAATTTAAGTCGATAAAATCGGCTCCGGCCTCCTCGATGATAGGTATAGAATTTTTCAGATCTTCAGGGTTGTTGGTTAAAACCTGTACACCGAAACATTGCTCTTGAGGAGCTCGGCGCAATAAAGCTAAATCTTTGCGGTTGCCTTTGGAAAGGGCAGAGGCAAAGATCATTTCGGAGACGGTTACGTCTACTCCGAAATCACAGCAGAGACGGCGAAAAGGTAAATTGCTTCCCTTGCTCATGGGAGCGAGAATGACTGAATTATTCCAACTACTAATCATAGGCGGGGGGAGTTCCGTATCGATAGTTATATTCCCTTTTTAGTTAGGCCTTGGAAATATTGTTGTATAGAAAAAAACAATATTAAAAAATCATAAAATTAAGTTGCGCTATCAATAGATTGGCTGTTGTGGAGGCTTAGGAACAGTTCTGCAGGTTTATATGGGGCAACGGTGAACTTCCGGGGGCAATTTTTGGTAATATTTTGGAGATTAACATGGTCCGTGTACGTTTTGCTCCCAGTCCTACGGGTTACTTGCACGTAGGTGGTTTGCGCACCGCTCTTTATAACTATTTAATGGCTCGCCATGAAGGTGGCCAATTTATTTTGCGCATTGAAGATACTGACCGCACTCGTTTGGTAGAAGGTGCTGTAGAGGCTTTGCTTGATTCTTTAAAATGGGCTGGCTTGACTCCCGATGAAGGTGCTGTCGTTGGCGGAGATCGTGGCCCTTATGTGCAAAGTGAGCGTTTGCCTATCTATCACGAAATGGCCAAAAAGTTGGTCGATGAAGGTCACGCCTACTATTGCTTCTGTACTGCCGAGCGCTTAGACCAAATGCGTGCTGAGCACAGCGCTAAAGGCGAGAGCACTGCTTACGATCGCGCTTGCCGCAACCTTTCCAAAGAAGAAGTAGAAGAACGCTTAGCTAAAGGCGAGCCTCACGTTATACGTCTTAAAGTGCCCGATGGCCGCACTTTGACAGTTCATGACATTGTGCGTGGCGACGTCAGCTTCGATTCTTCCTTGGTTGACGATCAGGTGTTGATAAAAACCGACGGCTTCCCGACCTACCATATGGCTGTAGTGGTTGACGACCATTTGATGGGTATTACTCACGTGATTCGTGGCGAAGAGTGGCTTTCTTCCACTCCTAAGCATCTCTTGCTTTATGAATTCTTTGGCTGGGAAGTTCCCCAGTACGCTCATGTGCCTTTAATTATCAACGAAAATGGCAAAAAACTTTCCAAACGCGATGGCGATGTTTCTGTAGAGTCTTATCGCGAAAAAGGCTATTTGCCCGAAGCTATGCTTAACTTCCTTTGCCTTTTAGGTTGGAACCCCGGAGACGAGCGTGAGTTCTTCACTTTGGACGAACTGTGCAAAACTTTCACTATTGAGCGTGTACGTAAGTCCGGCGCCGTTTTTGATTTTGACAAGCTTCTTTATATTAACGGTTTACATATGAGAGCCAAGTCTAATGAAGAATTGGCCGATTTGGCTTTACCTTTCTTTGACAAGTTGGGCAAAGCTCGCCCCGAGCGTTCCTACTTAATTAAAGTTGTGGAAGTTATGGCTGAGCGTGCCAACCTTTTGACCGATTACGTCACTGAGGCTCCTTACTTCTATGAAGATCCGGAAAGTTACGAAGAAGCTACTGTGAAGAAGCGCTGGAAGGCTGCTAGTCACGACCTTTTGGCCGGTTGGGCTCCTATTTTACGTGAACTCCCCGAATTTACTTCCGAAGCTTTAGAAGCTAGCTTGCGCGAATTTGCTCAAAGCAAAGGCGTAGGCGCCGGTCAGCTTATTCATCCTGTCCGTTTGGCTTTAAGTGGAGTTGGTAACGGTCCTAGCTTGTTCCATATGATGGAAGTTTTGGGCAAAGAAACTTGCTTACGCCGCTTGGAAAAAGCTTTAGCCATTTTGCCTAACGGTTAGTACTTCTTCCATTTAGGCAAGTCTGATACGTTTTCACATAGACAGTCGCTATGTTTTTTAGTATATCGAAGAAAAATACTGGCGGCTGTCGTTTTTTTAGCCTAAAATGCTTATAAAATAAATAGTACTCAGGTGGCCGATATGGACAAAATAATTACTGCCAACAGGCGTGTTTTGGCTCTCGATTTTGATGGGGTAATTTGGGATACGGAATGTGAAGGTTATGTTGTTGGCCAAAAAGTCTGGCGAGAAATTTTCGGTCGTTGGGCCTTCTGTCCTATGCATATTTTTACTTCTGGACGTTGGTTAGCTCGCACTGGTGAAGAGTTTGCCTTAATTTTGCTTATAGGCGAGCGCCTTTGCTTGGAAGCGGCAGAGGCTGAGTATGTGACGAAAACGAGTGGCCTAAAGCCTATAAGCGCAGAAGCTATGGCTGCCAGCTTTGAATATGGGGCTTTGCCAGCTATTTTGGCTGGAAAAGCCGAGCAATGGAGCCAAGGGGCGGAGCCTTGGACCAAAGAGGCCGCTTCCTTTCCGGTTGAGGTTAGTCATATAAATTTACAAAATTATATCTGGTCAGATTTTATAAATGAGGGAAACTCACTTAAACATTTTCTAACTTTTTTTGGTAAGCGTTTGGCTTATTGGCGAGCTGAATCGCGCCGTCAAAATATGGCCTCTTGGCTTGAGTCGCAGCATATCTATAAGGGAAATTTAGAAACTATCCAAAAAGCGTTGGCTATTTTTGACGGTGTGTCTATTTGTACTACTAAAGATAAAGCTTCTGTCGAAGCGTTACTGAGCACCGTTGGCTTGAAGATGCTTATTCTTTCCAAAGAACATACTTTTGACAAGAAGTTGCAACTTTATATCCTGGCGGCCAGCTTTGGTGTCGAACCGGAACAGATACTTTTTGTAGACGATTTATTGGATAATTTGCTTAAAGTTCGCCCTCTGGGAGTGAGCGTGGCTTTAGCTGGCTGGGGATATAATTGTGCTCAATCGAGAGCAGAAGCCAAAAAGCTGGGCATTCCGGTTTTGAACCATTTGTCTGAAGCCTTAGATTTTGCCTATCGAATCTAGTTTTTTTGTATGCTTTGAACTACCGGTACGTTGGCCAAAATTTCACCTAAAATTTCCATTACATTATTTCTTTGGTTGGTGATTAGGCGATGAGGCAATATGTAAGGAGCCAATTGCTGTACGTCATCTGGGATAGCATAGTTCCTTCCATTTAATATAGCCCAAGCTTGGCTCATACGGTAAAGAGCTTGAGAGGCTCTGGGACTAGCTCCTAATTTTAAGTGTTTCGTTTGGCGCGTAGCTGCTACTATATCTATGATATATCTAATGGTTGCATCGCTTACTTGTACTGAGCGCACGGTCTCTAAAGCAGAGCTCAATTGCTCTGCGGTGCATACACTTTTTAAGCTTTCTATGGGATGCTTTTGCTTTTGGACTTTAAGCATATACATTTCGGCTTTGGGGCTAGGATAGCCCAAACTCAACTTTACAGTAAAACGATCTAGTTGGGCTTCAGGCAAACTGAAAGTGCCTTCATACTCTATAGGATTTTGTGTGGCTGCGACAATAAAAGGCTTAGGTAAGCGATAAGATTCGCCGCCATTGACGGTTACTTGGCGCTCTTCCATACATTCCAAAAGAGCCGATTGCATTTTCGGAGTAGCGCGATTAAGCTCGTCGGCCAAAAGGACATTGCTAAAGACTGGTCCAGGATAAAATACGAAATCTTCGTTTTTTCTACTATAAATGTTAGTGCCAAGCAAATCCGAAGGCAACAAATCGGGGGTGCATTGCAAACGGGCGAAAACTCCACCCACCGATTTGGCTAAAGCCCGGCAAAGCATAGTTTTACCTACGCCGGGTACATCTTCAAAAAGCATATTGCCTTCGCTTAAAACAGTAGCCAAAGCCAACTTAATATTTAACTCTTGGTCAAAAATGACAGAGCTTATATTATCTAACAATAAATCGGCAAGATGACTAACTTGTTTTACAGTGTACGACATTCGGCATCAGAATCTGCTATAACACGCGAACGCAGAGGAGCGTTGGTGCTAGTGGGAGTAGGGGTGTAAGTTTCGATAAAAGCTTTCGAGCCAGGACAGCCATGTACGTCGATATTTATTACTCTATCATCGTAAGCGCGTACGTGATCTGTGTCACGAGATAAAGGCGTGTGTCCGATTACGCAACTTGTGCACTGGAAGCCATCGAGCATGCTTTGCATCTCTTTATCGGTAAACTGAGAGGTGCGGGTACCAGATTGATAATCGTATCCCCAAACGCGACGTCCCCAAATAAAGCTTTCTCTGGCTGCCAAATAAGTACTTTCTGGCAATTCGGCCAGCTCTTGCATGGGACGCCAATATTCGCGATTATCTGGTACTGAATGGGCGAATAATCTGTTATTGACAATTACGCCCAAATAAAGATTGTCTTCTAAATATTGGTAAGCGCCGTTGTGCATTACTTCGGCCCATTTTTCCAAGCCACCAAAACCTTCGGCTGTGCCTTCTCCACCTTGATACCACCAGTTAATAAAGCCCATAGCTTCCTCAATTTGATCGGAATCTAAGCCTTTATCGGAAAGCTGGCGTCTGAGCAAAGGATAAATACGACTAGTTAAGAGTGTGTTGTTAATAAAGTCGGCACTGAGATAATTGGTCACTTTGGCAGAAGCGATCATCATTAAGTCGTGGTTTCCTAAAATTGGATAAAAACGACTGTCGAAATTGGGATCAAAACGGCGTAAACGAGCCATATCTTTTTGCAAACTTACGATCAACTCTAAAATTTTGCGCGGCCCTTCAATCGCATTGTTGTTAGTTTGATCAAAAGGTGCTTCCAAAGGCTCTCCGCGCCAGTCTACGTAGTCGCCAATAAAGATAAGGTCGACGCGATCCGCTTTGGGGTTCCAAGAGATAGTACCTGGAAGCAAAAAGTCCATTTCTCTCAAATAGCGGAGCAAACGATAATAATCGCCGTGCAGATCGCCGACAGCCATTAAAGTGCGGGTTCTGTCATCGATGGGCGGTCTGCCGTTATCGTCGGCCGGATGGCTCTCTTGTGCTGCCATATCGCCATTTATGTGCTTATCTGCTATAGAGTCCATGTGGTTTCTGTCTCCAAAAAACTATCGATTGGGCGAGTACTGTCGGAAAAGGTAGGAAGATTTTTACTGCCGACTTGCACTGCCTAACGCGTCAAAACGCACATTCCATTCTATGTTGTGTCGGTTTCTTCCTGTCCTCCCGCTCATCTAAGAGGAGGAAAGCCAGCCATTCGATAAAGAATCTTCAAGCTAAAGTTTGTTGTGACAAAATCAAGGAGAATACAATATTTATGCCCTTATTCAAACGCTCGAAGAGCTCCCGTGATTCACGTGATCGTCGTGGTGGGTACGGCTTCAGCAAAGAACGCCGCACCGATTCCCGCAGCTATGCCAGCTCATCTTCATCTGCTGGCCGCGGCGACCGTTCTTACGGACGCGAGCGCAGTGATCGCTCTTCCCGTGGGCGTGTTATCAATCCAGAATATGCCGATTCTGCCGAATTAGTCGCTGCTGCTCAAAAAGCTCGTCGCCGTCAGCGTTCCTTGCGCGAAGCTCAGGCTCCGGTTAGTCCTGAACAAGAAGCAGCTTTAAAGTCGCTCTCTTTATTCTTGGATAAATATTCCGAACTTTTTGCCTCTTGCCAAGAATGGCTTTTCTTGCGAGCCCATTTTACGCCTGAGCTTTTTTATCAAGATTCTACCTCCGGCTTAAATAGCTTTGCTTATTCCTACAATGGTTGCATTACTTGCGAGCAAAGTTCGGCCCGAGCTTATCGCCGTTTGGCAGCTCATACGCTCAATCCCAAAGACAGAGTGCATCGCCAAAGCGCTGAATGTTTGCTTTTTGTAAATTATCCAGCTGATGTTGTACCTGAAGTTGGCATTGCTCAGCCTTGGGAAGAAAACCGAGAATTTAAGGCTGTTTATGATGCCGCTCTGATTTTAGGCACTTCTTCGCGGGCCGAAAATTATGTGAACTTTGCTCGTGCTTTGCGCTCTGTTAAAGCTGGAGGTCAGATCGTCTTTTCTATCGCCAATAGCTTAGGAGCCGGCAGCTTCGAGAAGTCTATGAGCGAATATGTACCTTTAAGTGCTCAGCAATCTAAGTTCCACTGCCGTACATTCTCTATCAAAGTCCCGGCCAATCTTCAAGAAAAAGAGCAAATGGCTGAGTTATTGAACAAATGGGAAGAAGGCTTCAATTATCGTCTTTGTGAGGACAGTGGCTTGCTTTCTCGTCCTGGTATTTTCAGCTGGAATAAGGCTGACGGCGGTTCAAAATTATTGGCCGAATATATTAAAACGAAAGCTCAGCTCAGAGGAGTAGGTGCCGATTTGGGCTGTGCCAACGGTTTCCTTACTAAAGCTGCTTTGGAATCGCGCTCTTGCCTGGCTGGTGAAATTAGCCGCATCGATCTTTTTGAAGATGAATATATGGCTCTGGCTGCAGCTAAAAAGCAGCTTAAGGGAACGAATCCCAAAGTGCGTTTAGGTTACAGCTGGGCCGATGTTATTTCCGATGTGCCTGCTGAGCAATATGACTGGATCGTTATGAATCCGCCTTTTCATCAGGGACAGACTCGCGTAATCAATTTGGGACGTGAATTTGTGGCCAGTGCCTCTCGAGCTCTGACTTGGCGTGGCGTATTATATGTAGTGGTCAATCGCACCTTACCCTACGAAGAGACTTTGGCCGAGTACTTCAAAACTTACGAAAAAGTGGCAGAAAATAACGGCTTCAAAGTGTTTATGGCTTCCAATCCCATTGGTAGCAGCGCCCACTAAGTAGTCTAGCCAAGAAAGGCTGAAATATTATGAAGGTTCGTCTCGATAAATTGCTTTCTGAACGCGGCCTATGCAATCGCAGCGAAGTAGATAAGCTAATCCGCCTAGGTGAAGTTAGCTCCATCCACGGAGTCAAACTTTTGGCTAAGCAAAAGGTTGAAGCAGAAGATATTCTCTTTCGAGGCGAGCCTCTCGATCCAGAAAAACTTTACATTTTGATGTATAAGCCGCAAGGCTTTGTTTGTAGCCACGACGACAAAGGGCAGCTAATCTATGAATTATTGCCGGAACGTTTCAACCGGCGCCGTCCTCAAGTGGCTAGCGTAGGTCGTTTAGATAAAGATACTACTGGAGCTTTGCTTTTTACTGATGATGGAGATCTCAACCATCGGTTGATTTCTCCCAAACATCATGCTGATAAAGTATATGAAGTGTGGCTGGAAAAGCCTATAGCCGGTTGGCGCGTACAATTTTTGCGCGAAGGCGGCTTACACTTAGAAGGAGAAAGCAAGCCTTTACTGCCTGCTAAGTGCTCGCTGTTGCCTGAAGGTCAAGCCGAGATTTTATGTGCTGAGCAAGCCACTTTGGCTATTACTCAAGCTCAAGAGGCCAATTTGGAGGAGAGCGATCATTTACTCCTTACCTTAACTGAAGGGCGCTACCATCAAGTTAAACGCATGTTTTTAGCCTTAGATAATTTAGTGACAAAACTTCATAGAGTAAGTTTCGCCGGTTTAGATCTGAAAGGCTTGGAAGTGGGACAGTGGCGCTTCTTGACTAATGAAGAGTTGCAAACATTATAAAATTGACAGGCGCCCTAGAAAGGCGCCTATTTTTTGTTTATAGATTTTTACAATATGATTGATTCACAAAGTATAGAAATTCATAAGCCTGATACTGAATTGATAAAGCAAATAGCCAAAGGCTGTCGTTGTAGCAATTTATTGGCTCATTTGCTGATAAATAGAGGCTTAAAAACTATAGAACAAGTAGAAAACTATTTCCATGCTGATAGTGGCGAAGTATATGCCGCCGAAACTTATCCTGGCGTAGCCGAAGCAGCGGAACTAATTGTAACGGCTCTAAAAAAAGAAGAAAAAATTTTTGTTTGTGGTGACTACGATGTCGATGGCATTACGGCCGCTTCTATTATAGTTTTAGGATTGCGTAATCTTAATGCGCAAGTTGAGTGCCATTTGCCACATCGCTTTTCTGAAGGCTTCGGTTTATCTCAAGAAGGTGTAGAAGCGGCTGTAAAGTATGGAGCCAGTTTGCTAATTACTGTCGATTGCGGATCTTCCAGCGCTGCCAATGTAAGTTACGCTCGTAATCAGGGATTGAAAGTAATAGTAACCGATCATCACCAAATTGAAGGCGAAGCCGCTGAGCCTGATGTTTTCGTCAATGCCAATTTAGAGGGGCACGACTATCCTTTTACTAAGTTATGTGGCGCTGGTGTAGCTTGGAAATTGCTTTGTGCTGTTTATAAGCGCCACTCTTTGCCTGAGCCGCGTCGCTATTTAGATATGGTCGCTTTGGCTACTTTGTGCGATATGGTGCCTATGAAGGGCGAAAATCGTGTTCTAACTATGCTGGGAATGCCTATTTTTGCTTCTTTAGAACGCCCTTGCTTTAAGGCTTTGGCTGAAGGTTGTAAAATTAGCCCCGAAGCTATCAACGCTCAATCTATGAGCTTTTCTGTTGGCCCCAAAATCAATGCTTGCGGACGTATGGACAGCCCGCAATGTGCTCTCGATTTAATGCTGGCGCAAAATATTGACGTTTGTCGAATGAAGGTAAGCCGTCTTTTGGAACTGAGTCAGGAACGCCATAAAGTAGAGCAAGAAGTATTTAGAGAAATTGAGGAAATATTAGATAAAGACGGTGAGAGCAAACGCTCTTGTATTTTTGTCTATGGCACTTGGCATAAGGGCATTTTAGGTTTAAGTGCTCAGCGTTTAATGGATACCTATCGTGTGCCAGTTTTTGTCGGTACTGATATAGATGATAATGGGCAAATAATGGGCAGTGGTAGGGCGCCGGAGGGCATCAATTTACTAGATATTCTCAATCTTTGTACCGATTGCTTGGATAAATACGGCGGCCACGCCAATGCTGGTGGCTTTACTTTAAAAGCTGGTTATGAAGCGCAATTTGCCCAGGCATTGCGTCAGGCTTGCCGCCAGCTTGATATCAAGCCTCCCAAGAAAAAAGTTGATTGTCTATTGCCTATTCATAAGCTGGATATGGAGCTTATTCGTGAATTAGATCGTTTGGAGCCTACTGGTAAAGAAAACGAAAAGCCGCTCTTTTTGGCTAAAGATGTGCA
>SFMI01000184.1 GCA_004554425.1 Candidatus Saccharimonadota bacterium
ATTGTCATTATTGGAGCAAAACCAACAAGGGGTGAACAAGATGGATGGGATAGCCTTAGGCACCATAATTATCGACTCGGCTTATAACATAGTTGAATATAACGAGCCGGTTCAAAAGTTATTTCCCGCAATAGCCAAAAACGCAAAATGCTACAAGGCATTATTGGGCAAGGATGAGCCCTGCAGCTTTTGTCCTGTGATTCGCAAGCAGGACTGCGTTGCACTGCCAGAAAGCGATACCGAAAGCGTGCTGGAGCTTGCCCTACCCGGCGGCGACAAGCAGCATGTGCTTTCGTTTTTGATAAACGATCAAAAGCATCAGCCGTCCTTGAATTGTCTCAAATACAATTTAATCGGCTATTGCCTAAACAACCCCGCAGCTTGCCAAGCTTCTGAGGATGAGCGCGATTTGGATAAAGCGCTGGGCATCTATAATATGCAGGCCTTTTTGCGCCATGCGCGCAAGCTTTTGGACGACAACCCCTACGACAGCTTCAATCTTATTATTTCGGATATCAAAAACTTTCAGCAAATCACCGCTACCTATGGCGAAGAAAAGGCCCAAGCGCTGCTGCGCGGCGTGGCCCAGCTCACCAAGGAATGCTATAGTGATGCCCTAGTGGCCCGCTATGGCGTGGACCAGGTGGTTAGCATTTATAAAGCGCCCTCACTAGAAAAGCAGGTTGAAATCGTCCAACGCTTTAAAGCATTTTTAGCGCAGACGGAAATTCCCAATGTGATTATTAAATTCGGCATTTATGAGGATGTGCATAAGGGTATTTCCATTACCCACATGTGCTCGAAGGCACTGCTGGCTTTTATTATGTTTTTATAAGCTTTTAGTTTTGCACAATTTCTACATATGAGTTGGGCTCGAGCAAATGCTTGCCTTCCAACGCCACCAAACTATTTGCCTTATTTGCAAAGCTGCCTTCTAGTGGTATAATATTAGCATTAACCTCACTAAAGGGAGCAAGCCTGCCCTATTTAGGAATAATTACATATCAAGCTAGCTACAGCTTGTTTTGGCAAGAGAGTAAGCAATTTGCTGCCGGGCGTGACATTTATGAAAAAGATTGCTATTTACTATTCCCCCGTGGGGGCTATACAATTGGAATACGAGGACGGTGTGGTCACCGCGCTTAAGAATGCGGAAGCCGGCGCCAAGGGCGAGCCACCTAGTGCGCTGGCGGAGCTGGTCTTTCGCCAGCTGGACGAATACTTCGCCGGGACGCGCACGGCATTTACTTTTCCCTATCGCTTGCACGGCACTCCGTTTCAAGAAAAGGTTTGGCAGGCGCTGCGCCAGATTCCTTATGGCGAAACGCGCAGCTATAAGGATATTGCCGAGGCCATTGGTCATCCCAAGGCTTTTCGTGCTGTGGGCATGGCCAATAATGCTAACCCTATTTTTATTGCCATCCCCTGCCATCGCGTTATCGGCGCCAATGGTTCGCTGGTTGGCTACGGCGGCGGGCTGGAGATGAAAAAGGCACTGCTCGAGCTGGAGAAGAAGGTGAAGGAGCAGGGAGTGGAGCAAGGGAGCAAAGGAGTTAGGGAGTAAGCAACTTAACAAGTAAATAAGTAAAATAGAAATCTGGTTTTCCAGAAATCTCTTGCACGTGAGGGGTGATTCCCCATGCTAACTGTTGACACTCTTGTAGGTATTCTTAGCTTCGGCGTTGCCTGCTTCGGCCTAGGTTTTGCATTAGGCTCTTTACATAGCAAAAAATAGCCGCCCAGCCAAGGTTCGGCTATTTTTTAAAAAATAAGCTTTAACCGAGGGCAACCGTCTATCGGTAGCACTCTTTCTATGCTTATTTTACCACTTCATTGGCAAACATGCAAAAAAAATCATTAGAGCGGCCAAAATCGGCCGCTCTTCTTCTTTTTGACTCTAATGCACATAATTGAATATCACTGTATATCTGCTTCACACGATTTTACAAATCTTTCACATAACTACCTTAATATTGTTACAACTTCTCCTCTTTGTTCGCCATTCGTTCATATTTGAACATAGCCATACTGGTGAAATTGCAAGAGCTAAAAAGCGACGGAGAGATGCTCACTGGCGCATTATGCAGGAACGCGCTATCCCCCAAACGCAAAAATCCCCCGACCGCAGCCGAGGGATTTGTTTTGCTTAGAATTATTTGCTGTGTTCGCAAACTTGGTTGCCAACGGTGCAAGAAGTTTTGCAAGCGGATTGGCAGGAAGCCGGGCACTCGCCGCAGCCGCCGGTGCGCAGGGTCTTTTTCAGCATAGCTTTATTAACAGTTTGGATATGTTTTCTCATTTGTATTACCTCCAAAAGTAAATATTATTACTCCTATATTTTACCCTGTTTTGCTCCCTTTTGCAAGAGCTTTTTCTAACAGCCTTATTACAAATTACTATTCTACCGTTATAGATTTTACTTTTTCCAAAGCTTTAGGAATAGCTTTCCTTGCTGCTCTATCAGTAGACCCATTCATCATAGCATGGGATTTCCCTATTACTCTCTGCCTGTTATTAAAGACATACCCTTTCTGAGAGTGCTTATTAAACACTCTTAGAGTAACATCTAATTCTGCTTTAGTATTTATACCGCCTATCCAAAGATTCCAATTTTGTTTAACTTGAGCAACATCAACCCTAGCCAATACTATACCGTCATATTCACTATCTTTTAAAAATTCATCAAGTATAGGTTTGGTAAGTTTGACTTTTTTACCACTCTCTGCATAATCTCCCATAACAGCAAACTGGGGATTTGTTGCTTGCATTTGAGCCATTAACTCATCATATTTGGTTTCCCTAAACAAATCTAAATCAGCCAAAAACTGACCATCACCTTGAACTGTAACATAACTGGGCACTTTTTCTTGAATGCTATTGACAACCTCATCTAAAACCTTCTGTTCAAAGTTAGCATGTCCCTCTGAATCCAAATAAAAAGCAAATC
>SFMI01000035.1 GCA_004554425.1 Candidatus Saccharimonadota bacterium
GGTTTAGCTAATTTTGGCAAAGATATAACCAACTTCTATTATGATTTGCAAATTGGCAAGCATGGCACAGTTGTCAAAGTTGAGGGTGATTTTGCTGAAGTTGTCAATGAAGACAAGATGAAATATTTAGAATTGCACAAAGAAGACGGCGTCTGGAAAGTTGCCGCTGTAGAAAGTCGCTCTACACGCTTTTCTAAACGCCACTTTGGATCCAAAAAGAAATAGTTTTCATTCGGAGACAATCTTGCCATGAATAAAAAAATCTGCCTCAGCTTAAGTTTGACTTTGGCTTTGTGTTTAACTTCCGCTTGTGCTGTAAAAGATAATAATTCGGCTTCTCCAAAGCATTCCGGTAAAACGACTGCGGCAGCGACAACTTCTATCGATGCTGATATAAATGAATATAATAATTCTGCTGAAAAAGAGGCAGTTAAGGCCAATTTGCAAGCCTTTTTCCGCTGTGCCAAAGCTAAAGATCCTCGTGCCTGGTTTTATCTTACCGATGAAAGTCAAGTTGCAGTTAATAAATTCTTAGCTAGAGCTACCAGTTTAGCCGATAAAAAGATTGCCGCTCAGAAAAACAATCAAGAATTGGCTGCTGAAATTGCTGTTGAAATGCAAGATCCAACTTCCAAAACTGCCACCAGTTTTTGGCAAGAAAAAGGCCAGGCTATAGCAGATGAATATGCTGCTTTTGATCCTGAACTAGCTGACCTTAGCATAGAAATTAAAGGCGACGCCGCCAAAATTATCAATAAAAAAAATCCGAACTTGCTTTTAACTATGTATAGGCAAAGAGGCTTTTGGAAAATGGCTGCCGACTTGCAATCTTCGAAAACTTCTTTCGATTTGCAAACTTCCGACTACGGAACCAAGTGCGCCTTATTTAACGCCAAAGCAGAAACTGAAGCTGTCAAGAAGTGCTTTAGTGAAGGTTTGCAATATGCTAAAAGTGGCAACGCTAAATTGTGGAGTCTTTTAGACAATCAATGCAAAGAAGGCATCTATTCTTTCTTTATTGTCAATATGAATGATGGTGCCGAACTCGATGCTGCCAAAGTTCAAAAACTCAAAAGCCAAATAGCTCAAGCCTTTAATGAGCCTAATTCAGAATTAGCCCAAGAATTTTGCCAAGCTAGAGGGCAGGTCTTTGTTAAAAATTACGGACAAATAGAGCTTGATAAAGGGCAAACTGATATAAACGTAATTGGTGATTATGCCGAACTTGTCGATAAAAAAAGCGGCCAAGTGCTTTTGAGCTTTTATAAGCAAGACAATGTATGGAAAATGGCCGTGCGCAAAATTTAGTTTTATTTTGCAAACGAAAAACGCGACTTGGTCATAAAATTTCCAAGCCGCGTTTTTTATAAATATTAATTGTGATCTCTTATCGATTTCGACTACAACTGCCCATCAGCGTAGGCTATATCATCCGTTCATGCAAATACTCCCGGCAGCGGTGTGGCGCAAGCTTGGCAGCAGGCTTTTTCGGTGTCGAAGTCTTTGTACTCAATTAAATTGAGCAAGCGCTCAATAAGCAAGCGGCCGCATTTTGTGCAATAGGTAGACTGGCTGGCCGGATCGGCTATGTTGCCTGTGTAGACGTAGTGTAAGCCAGCTTCTAAAGCTATCTTTCTGGCTTTAAATAATGTTTCCGGTGGAGTATTTTCTCTGTCACGCATAAGGTGAGCCGGATGGAAAGCGCTCAAGTGGAGCGGTACGTCTGGGCCCAGTTCTTTATAAATCCATTGGCTTAAATCTTTTATTTCTTGCTCTGAATCATTTAAGCCAGGAATAATTAAAGTAGTTAGCTCCAGCCAACATTTAGTATGCTCTTTAACATAAATTATGGTATCTAGAATTGGCTTAATGTCGGCTTGGCAATAGTCTTTGTAAAATTTGGGATTGAAAGCTTTTAAGTCGATATTGGCTGCGTCCATATGAGAGAAAAATTCAATGCGCGGCTTGGGATTGATATAGCCAGCCGTTACCGCTACGGTACGCAAGCCTAAAGAATGACACACTTTGGCACTTTCAATAGCATAATCAGCCCAAATAATCGGATCGTTATAAGTGAAAGCTACGCTATCACTTTGATAATTCAAAGCGATAAGGCCTACTTTTTGTGGAGGCATAGGCAAGCCTAATTCTTTGTCGCGGCAATCTTTAGTAATATGTGAATTTTGGCAAAACTTGCAGCCCATATTGCATCCCAAAGTACCAAAAGAGAGCACTCGGCTTTGGGGCATAAAGTGATAGAGAGGCTTCTTTTCTATAGGATCGATAGCGGCGCCGGTAGTTAGGCCGAAGGAAGTATTGACGATATGGTCACCGTTATTTTGGCGAATATAGCAAAAACCGTGTTGATTGGCAGCCAATTGGCATTCACGCGGACAGAGTGTACATTGCAAACGGCCGTCAGCTAAGTGCTTTTCCCAACAGTTGGGGGTATATCCGGAATTTCGCGTACGTGAATTGTCTCGATCCAACAAGTTTAAAGCCTCCCAAGTAAAATTAAAGGCTGCCCAATCTTTATGAAAAATTAGACAGCCTCCATATTTTGTCAAAACTTATCAAGCTGCAGTTGAGTTTATAACCTCAAACTGAGCTTGATAAATATTTTATATCAACTGATTAGAAGAGCCAGAGATATTTCTCTTCCAAAGTCTTTAAGAGCTTCTCGAAGTCTTTGCAAACTTCGTCTTGGCCCAAAACGATATGTCTTTCGCTGCCGGGCTCGGCTAAACGAATTTCATAAACGTTCTTTTCTACACGGAAGAAACCGGGCAAGTCGCTCTCTTGGAACTCTTTAAGAGTAGCAAAGAGGTTGATCTTTTCGCGGAACGGATCACTGTTGTAGGGGCAGAAGGTCGTGCAATTGCCGCAGTAGTTGCACATTTGATCGATATGGAGGATGACGGGCATCTTTTCGCCTTCGATCTCAATGGGCACATAAGCGCGGTTGGGGCAAGCCTGGACGCAATTGGTGCACACGGTATTGCAAGACAAGCAACGCTGATTTTCCTGGGAAGCTTGAACATAAGGAATCATTAAGCCGTGTTTAGCATAAATCTCTTTAACGCGAATTTCGCTAGCCTGAGGAATAGCGTAAGTGTAAGCACCGACAATAGCTTGAGCGGCTTTGGTAGCGTCGGCAATACCTTCAACTACGGTGGCGGGGCCCTTCTTGGCGTCGCCGATTACGTAAACGTCAGCGTCGGAAACGGCGCTCAAGTCTTCGTGTAAAGCTACAGCTCCACGCTCGTTGAGCTCTAAGCCCTGAGCCTGGAAGAATTCGCCTTCAACTTTCTCACCGACAGCCGCAATTAAAGCGCTGCAAGGCAAAGCTACTTCTTCTTCAGTTTCGACGGGGGCGCGGCGGCCAGATTCGTCAGCTTTGCCTAAGACGACTTTGCGGCAAATGAGCTTGCCATCTTCCAAAGACTTGGGAGCTAACAACTCGGCAAAGTCTACGCCATCTTCCAAAGCCAAAGCCAACTCTTCTTCGTCGGCGGGCATGTAGCGGCGGGTACGACGATAGACCAACTTGACGTTCTTAACGCCGTCGATTCTTTTGGCAGCGCGGGCTGCATCCATAGCGGTGTTGCCGCCGCCGACGACGATCAAATCTTCGCCTAAGCCTTCTACTTCGCCAGCTTTGGCTTGACGCAAGAAGTCAATTACGTTAATAGCTTCGCCTTTAGCTAAGCGGAGCTGTCCGGGCTTGTAAGCACCGACGGCGTAAATCACTTTGTTAAAGCCAGCTTTTTTGAGCTCGGCCAAAGCGGGGGCGGCGCTATTAAGCTTAATTTCGCAACCCATAGCTTCTAAAAGTTCGGCGTCGCGCTTAATGGCGCAATCGGAAATACGGAATTGAGGAATGACCCAAGAGACGATACCGCCGAGCTTGGCGCTCTTCTCGAAAATGGTTACGCGACAATTCTGGCGAGCCAACAAGAAAGCTGCAGCCATACCGGCAGGGCCGCCACCGACGATAGCTACTTTGGTAGCGTCGGCAGCTAAGACGCGCTTAGTAGTTTCGGCCTTAATTTCGGCTAAAAGCTCTTCGAAGCCACCGCGAGCGGCTTGCAATTTGGCTTGGCGAATATGTACGGCATCTTCATAGAAATTGCGAGTGCACTTAGTTTGGCAATTGTGAGGGCAAATAGTGCCGGTAATGAAAGGCAGAGGATTCTTGGCGGTGATTAAGCGCAAAGCTTCCAAGTGGCGGCCTTGACCAACTAAGCTAATATATTCGGGAATGTCCTGGTGGATGGGGCAACCGTGGCTGCAAGGGGAGATGAAGCAACGGAAGCGAGGCACTTTTTCTTCAATTTTGCGAGAAGGCAAAGGCTTAATGGCTTTGAGATTGCGAGCATTGGTGCGAGCATCTTCAGCCATGGTGCTGATAAGGCCAACTTTGACGCTGTCAAAAGGCTTGTAGTCTTCTTTGACGAGCTCTTCAGCAATCTGAGTGCAGCGCTGGTAACCGCCGGGCTTAAGCAAGGTGGTAGCCAAAGTGATGGGCCAAATGTTAGCTTTGAATAAAGAAACAATATTCAAAGCGTCGGCACCGCCGGAGTAAGAAATGCGCATATTGCCATCAAAGGTTTGGCTAATGCGTTTGGCCAGCTCCATAGTTAAAGGATAGAGGGAACGGCCGCTCATGTACATTTCGTTGCCGGGCAACTCTTTGTGAGCAATATCTACAGGGAATGTGTTGGTGAGCTTCAAGCCAAAGCTGACGCCATTTTCACCAGACAACTTGAGCAAGCGAGTGAACATAGGCACAGCGTCGCTCCACTGTAAGTCGGCTTTGAAGTGGTGATCGTCAAATTCTATATAGTCGAAGCCCATTGTATCCAAAGTGCGGCGAGCAAATTCGTAACCCAGCAAAGTAGGATTGCACTTTACGAAAGTGTTGAGCTTTTTGGTCTCGATAAGGTAAGAAGCAATGCGCTCAATCTCTTGAGGCGGGCAGCCGTGCAAAGTGGAAAGAGTAATAGAGCGGCAAATGTGAGGATTGATTGTTTCGACATATTCGGCGCTGACATTGGGCAAACGATCTAAATTATCTAAAGCCCACTGGCGGCATTCTTGCCAAACTTCAGTTTTAGAAGCGTCTTTCAAACCTTCAATGAAGTTGTCAATCTTGGGAGAGCAAATGCCTTTGAAGTCGTAGCCTACGCTCATGTTAAAGACGAAGCCGTTAGGATCGCCCCAGCCGAATTGAGCGCTTAAAAGTTTCAAAGCCCACCAAGCTTTTACATATTCGCCGAAAGCCTCTTGAACGCGAAGTTCGGTAGACCACTCGACGTTGTAGCATTCGTCGTTGGCGGCAATACAAGGCTTGGCAACGGGTAAATCTTCGCCGTCCAAAGTTTGCACAGTTTTAAGCTCGAAGAAGCGGCTGCCAGCGAAGTAAGCGGCAATAATATTTTGGCTCAGCTGAGTGTGGGGGCCGGCAGCAGGGCCAAAGGGAGTCTCTAAAGACTCGCCAAAAATTTCCAGCTTTTTGGCAGCGGGCTTAAAGGGGTGGTTGATGGAGAAGACGGTGCCCTTTTGTGCATACTCGTTGAGGATGCGGTTCATTAAGGGGCCAAAGGCGAACGGCGTCATTCTGTCGGACATGTAAGAAAACTCCTTAAATATTGGTAGGTAGTAGGTAAAAACTTAGGTAAAATTAGGCGTTGACGGCTTCCCAAAGCTTGGCGGCGCTGGCGCGGCACTGCTTCATCAAGTCGGCTTCATCGGCTACCAAGATCTTGCGGTCGGCCATGAGCACCTTACCATTACAAATGGTGTGAGTGACGGAGCGTCCGTTCATACCAAAGAGGATGTGGCCATTGCAATTGGAGCCATTCATGGGGGTGAGAGGATCGTAGTCAGTGACGATTACGTCAGCATAGGCTCCCTCTTTGAGCACGCCCAAAGGTTTGCGGAAGAAGCGGGCCGCAATCTTGGCGTTATTTTCAAAGAGCATAGCGGGAATTTCGCCCCAAGCTACGGTAGGATCGCCAAGGTGGTGCTTGTGGATAATATTGCCCACTTTGTAGCTTTCCAACATATCGTTGGTATAGCCATCGGTACCCAAACCTAAGGTGAGTCCTTCTTTGAAGAGCTGGATAACTGGGCCGCAACCTACAGCGTTACCCATATTTGATTCGGGGTTGTGGACGACCATAGTGTTGGTCTCTTTAAGTAAGTGCATTTCGGCGGGGCTGACGTGGACGCAGTGAATAGCTAAAGTCTTTTCGCCTAAAATGTTTTGCTCATAGAGGCGCTCGACGATACGTTTGCCATATTTGTGCAAAGAATCGGAAACGTCGGAAGGACCTTCGGCTACGTGAATGTGGTAACCAGCTTCGCGTCCTTTGTGATCGGCGCAGAAAGCTAAGGTCTTATCGCTCAAAGTGAAAGCGGCGTGTAAGCCCATCATGGCGTGGATCATGTCGGAGTCATCTTTGGCGGCTTCGTTGATCATGCGCTCATTTTCGAAAACGGATTCTTCCATTTTCTGCTGACCATCGCGGTCGGATACTTCGTAACATACGCAAGCACGTACGCCTAATTCTTTGGCGGGTTTGACGATCTGATCGAGGCTGTAAGGAATGTCGCCGTAGCTGGCATGGTGATCAAAAATAGTGGTGACGCCGTTTTTAATGCAATCGGTGAAGACTGCGTAAGCGGAAAGAAGATCGTTCTCCAAGGTAAGCTTGCGGTCGATTCTCCACCACATTCCCTCGAGAATATCGTTGAAATTCTTAGGATTGTAATTAGTAAGAGAAAGGCCACGGGCAAAAGCGCTGTAAATGTGATTGTGAGCGTTGATAAGGCCGGGCATAATAACGCCGCCTTTGGCATCAATAAATTGAGCGTCGCTATATTTAGCCTTGAGAGCTGCGAAATCGCCCACTTCTTTAATAATATTTCCTTCGATGGCTACAGCACCATTCTCGTAGAAACCGTTGTTATCACGGGTGATAAGTCTTCCGTTACCAACTAAAAGCATTTTTTATCCTCTCCATTGCGCAGATTGAACATCTGGTATAACTTCTAATATACTGCATCTTTATCCTGTTTTTTAGGGCAGTAAAACTAACTTTGCCTGGAAACGGGCTTAAGAGAGGTCGGGCTAGTTATTCTTTTTTAGTGTCCAATGTGGTACAATATAAATTGGTCAGTTATTTTTTTATCATACGTAAATTGAGCTGACGCCGCTGCGGCCGAAGCTGCCAACTAAAAATATTCGTCGGAGCGGACATTTAAGCTATGGTATATGATGGGGCACAAAGTTCGGATCAACAGGGCTGGAGCAAACCGCGTTTTAAGCAAAAAAAACATTTGAACTCAGCCGAGGGGCAGGCGGCCAAAGCAAATAATGACAATGGCGAAGGCTCTGGCCAGACTGGCGGCCTTAAGGCCAAAATAAGGGCTAGGCGCGAGCAAGAACAGCTTAAAGGTGTCTCTCAGGGTATCAAAGCTCGCTCAAAAGCCTTCAATCAAAAACAAGAAGAAAAGGCTGCCCAAGAAGAGGTCGGCGGTGAAGTCGTTGGCAAAAAACGTTCTGCCAACAAGAAAAAGTTTAAGAACAACAAGTTGTTTGGCCTTACTTTGCTCGCTCCCGGTCTTGACGAATGCGATCCTGAGGGCGTGGCCGCTTTAGATGGTACTTTGGCCGCCTATTTAGGTCAAGCTCCTGCTGCTCAGTCGGCTGGCGCCAACGAAAGTTGTAGCGCTCGTCATCCTGCTCCTGACGCTGAGCCTTTACCTATGGCGGCGCCGTCAAATTCCGAGCCGCAAGTCGCTTTGCCTGTCTCTCCGCTTCGCCCTTATCAAGGCCCACCTCGCGAAGCTGCTCCCGAACGCAAACCTTATATCCCTGGTTCTCGCTCTGCTTCTCCTGCGTCTGCTGCCACTCAAGCGCAAGCTTCTATGCCACCTGTCAGCACAGAGGAGGCTGCGCCCACCAAGGTTGCTGCTAATGGGGCTGCTGACAAATTGCAATTGTCTATACCTACTTCTCCTCTTCGTCCTTATAAGGCACAACAGCACGAAGTTGCTTCCGAGCGCAGGCCCTATATTCCAGGCATTCGTTCTGCATTGGCAGCTGGCGCTACGTCGGCGGCCGCGCCCAACTTCGGAACGGGAACTGCTTCTGTTTACAGCGCTCCGGTTAGCGCTGTGCAACTTGGAGCGTCGGCTTCTAAAAATACGGTTTTGCCTTTGCCAGTTGGGCGCGGCCACAAAGGCCCGGCTCAAAAAAAAGATATTCTTCATGAAGGCGGTGACAGCTACAGATCGTCGGCGCGAGCCAATTCTAATGACGATTTTGGCGGCCATGTACGCGAAGCGGCCGAGCTCAACAACGAGTCCAATTACATGGAGACGATTCCTCCCGAAGAGGACGAGGCAGAAACGACAACTGAGGGCAAGTCGCTTATAGAGTTGTTGGAAAGTGTGCCGGTAGCTAAGCGCAAGGAGAAGGGGCCGAGTCGTTATGTCTAGCGCAATTGAAAGGCGATAAAAGTCGGTTTGTGGAAAAAAGCTGGCAAGAAGGATAACACAAATAATATTAGGATACTACATATCAATATTTCAGAGTTGATGGCGAGGGAGTTGTGAACAGCTCAGGTTATGACAACAAAAACGGAGGGCTAGGCGGCGGTGATGATGCCGGTCGTCTAGGTTTAAAGTTTGACAATGCCCTTAATGGTGAGCATTTAGATCCTGCAACTGTGGTTCATCGTCGGCCCAGTGCTTTGGCTATGCGCCGCGGTACCAATATTAGCCCTTACAGAAGAGCTAAGCCTGCGCCTACTTCTGCTGGCAGAACGGCTCCCAAGAAGTATGATACTCCGCCTAGTTTAAGCGCTCAAGGTTATGGAGACGGTACTTCGGTAAATAGAAGTCCGCAAGGCTCATTTGGCACGACTTCCCAAAATTATGGCGGTTTTCAGGGGCAGAGCTCTTATGGCGGTTATCAAGGCCAGCAGTCAGGTTTTGGCAATACCAATTTAGGCAATAGCGGTTTTCAAGGGCAGAATCCTTACGGCGGCTATCAAGGCCAGCAGCCAGGTTTTGGCAATACCAATTTAGGCAATAGCGGTTTTCAGGGGCAGAATCCTTACGGCGGCTATCAAGGCCAGCAGCCAGGTTTTGGCAATACCAATTTAGGCAATAGCGGTTTTCAGGGGCAGAATCCCTACGGCGGCTATCAAGGCCAGCAGTCAGGTTTTGGCAATACCAATTTGGGCAATAGCGGTTTTCAAGGGCAAAGTCCTTATGGCGGCTACCAGGGGCAGCAGCCTGGCTTCGGAGCCCAGACAAATTTAATGGGCCAAACTGGTGGCTTTGGTGTGCAAAACAATTCACCATTTTCTGGCTACGGCACCAATACAGGAGTAGACCGTCGCGAAGGCAGTTTGAGTGATGTTTTATTGGCTTCACGTCGCAGCTCCAATCCCAATGCTACTTTGGGTGGAGGTGCTCCTGGAGCCGAATCCGGCGATTCTTTAGAGTCTTCCGGCCATTTGAGCCCAGCTGAAACTTATGCCAAGTTGGTTGAAGAGAGCCAGCAAGAGC
This sequence comes from Candidatus Saccharimonadota bacterium, assembly GCA_004554425.1. GTDB lineage: Bacteria > Vulcanimicrobiota > Xenobia > Xenobiales > Xenobiaceae > Bruticola. The sequence continues at coordinate 9,586 of SFMI01000035.1, forward strand.
GTAATTCTTGGCGAGGTTTTGTGGCTTGGTTCCAAGGTGGCGGCAAATATACTGTGCTGAGCTTTATGATCGTCGTAGTGGCTCTTTCAGTATTTGCTCTGTTTTTGTTCCATCGTATCAATAAGAGTAATGAAGAAATTGTCGATGGGCCTGACCGCCACGTTACAGAAGTTGCGCCGGAAGTTTCCAGCCATTCAGGCAGTTCTGAAAGCAAGTCTAAAGGATATGAGAGCTCTACCTCTTCTAGCAAGGCCGATAAAAAGGCTGTTGCCGAAGAATATAGCCCGCGAGCAGAAGCTTTGAAATCGGCTCCGGCTACTCAGTCTAAGTCCAAAGCAACTGCTACAAAAGGTCAAGCCAAAGGAAAAGCTAAATCTGCTCCCGCTAAGAAGGCCGAACCTAAAGTTGCTCCTCCCAAAGAGGAAGTAGTTGATGACGAGCCTACCTACTACGGAGAAGAAGGTGACGATTCCGCTTTCCATATGGATGACAACGATTTTGCTCCTTCAGTAGATGTTGAATACTAATATCGGAAATCGACCTTAAGCTGTTGTGGCTTTAGGTCGATTTTTGTGCCTTCTCAATTGGCTAATTGTCTCTAAAAGTGTTCTAGCCGGGGAAGGTAAAAGGCCCACCTGTTCGAAAGGGTCACACTGTTTGTTTTTTTGTCTTTTTAAAGGCAGACCTAGTTTGTTATGCGAGGTTTTTTATAATGGTCGCTGCTCAGAATAAATTTGAGACGACTGGTAGTATTTTGGTTGCCGGCTCGTTGGCGTTTGACTTTATTATGCGCTATGCCGGGCTTTTCAAAGAGCACATTCTGCCTGAGCGTTTAGATTCTATAAATTTGTCGTTCTTAACTGAGCGAGCCCGCAAAGAGCGCGGCGGCTGCGCTGGCAATATTGCCAATGCTTTGGCTATGCTGGGGGAACATCCCCGCGTGGTGGCTACTGCAGGCGGAGATTTTGAGCAGTATCGTTTCTACCTCGAAAATAGAGGAGTAGATACTTCTTGCATCGCTATTTATGAAGATGAGCTGACCGCTACTTGCACTGTTTGTGCCGATAAGTGTGACAATCAGCTTACCTTTGTCAGCGTCGGTGCTATGGCTGAAGCTCACAATTTAGATTTGAGCAAGTTCGCTACTGAGCAAACTAAGTTGGCTATTATCTCTCCCGATGATCCTAAAGCTATGAATCAACATTGTGAAGAAGCTAGGAAAGCCGGTATTCCTTTTATTTACGATCCTTCTTTCCAAGTGATTGCCTTCTCTGGCGAACAGCTTTTGGCTGATGTCAAAGGTGCCAAGGCTTTAATCGTCAATGACTACGAATTTTCGCTTTTCTTGGATAAGACTGGTTTAACTCAGCCTCAGCTTAACGAGCTGGTTGAAGTTATTATTGTCACTAAAGGTGGCGATGGTAGCACAGTTTATACTAATAAGGGTGAAATTTTGCATATCGATCCCGTTAAAGTTGAAGCTGTCGATCCTACTGGCGCTGGTGATGCTTTCCGCGGCGGCTTAATTTACGGCTTAATCCACGGCCTGCCTTTAAAAACGTCTGCTCAACTGGGTAGCGTTTGCGGTGCTTACGCTGTAGAGCATTTGGGCACTCAAAATTATAGTTTTACTATGGACTCTTTCAAAAATAGGTATGAATCTACTTTTAATGAACCTGCGCCTAGTTGCTTAGCTTAATTTCCTTGGTGGCAATTATTATAGCGTAAAAAAAGAGCTCTACTCTTTTAAGAAAGTAGAGCTCTTTTTGGTTTGTGTGTTAGGTGAATAATAAAAAAAATTCGCCTAGTATAAAAGGCAGGCCGTAAGCATGTAACAATGCCTAGGCCTGACGGAGTTAAATTACGGACATACGGCTATGCCCCAGGGAGTGGATTGAGGCATAGGTGAACTGGTATTAATTACGCCGCCGCTGTGGCCGTCTAAAATGCTAATATTGCTACTGCCAGTACAAGCCACAAAGACTTTGTTGCCGTCGGAAGTACAAGCAATTCCCACCGGGCCTTTACCTACAGGGACGGTGGCAATAGGCGATTGGTTCTGGCCGTTAAGGACGGTAACGTTATCTGAACCTTTATTGGTGACAAATACTTTGGATCCGTCGGGAGTAATAGCCACGCGCTGAGGATTGACACCTACACGGACGCGGCCCATTTCTTGGAAAGTCCAAGCATCAATTACGGACAGATCGCCGGAACCGGAGTTGGCTACATAGAGGAAGCGTCCGTCAGGAGAAAGTTCCATACCGCAAGGATTGGCGCCTACGGGCAAAGCTTTTTCGGGAATGCCTGTGGAGAGATTGATAGCTAAAAGTTCACCAGAAGAGGTGGTGCCCATAGCCACAAACATGCGAGTGCCTTCGCGATTGATAACGGCGGCGCGAGGCTGGCCAGCTTCACCGGTACGCATACGTGGTAAGACGATAGAGCGTTGAGGAGCGTTACTGACTGGATCAATTAAAATAACGCTAGGGGAAGCGCTCATAACTGTAGCGATAATATAGTTGCCATTTTGGGCCATGCGCAAATCGGTGACAATACCGCCAGCTGGAATGGAAGTAAGCAACTGATTGTCGTTGGCAGTATCGTAAATTTGGATCATGCGGTCGGAGGTGCTGACATACAGTCTAGTGCCTGAGGCATTAAAGGCGGCCCAGAATGGCTGGCTGCCTAACGATTTGTAGTTGGGGTTGCCAGGAGCGTCGCCGTTCATGATCATTAAAGAATTGGGGTTGGCGCTGAAGGTTGAGCCTTGCATGGCCGTCATCATGTCATGGGCGCTGCCCAATTGGGTAGGCATTTGGGCATTTTGGGCCATGGTATTATTGATACCGAAGGGGTTACCTTGACCCAAAAGAAGCATTTGTGCGTAAGATTGAGTGGTGGTAACTGGAGGTGCATTATAGGAAGTGCTGCTGCCAGCGGGAGCGCCCTGACCGGCTTTAGCAGCTAAACAAATATAAGCTGTACCGGGATCGATAGGAGCGCGTACGCCTTGCATACCGTTAGACATGGTATTTCCAGGGGTCATGCCCGGATTAAGGATAACCGTAACCATAGCTCTTTCGCCAGGCCCTTTGGGAACGGTAACACTTTTGGTAACCATACCCACACCGGCTTTTTGCACCATTAAAGTATATTGGCCGGGTTTAACAGTAAAGTAGAAAACGCCTTGAGAGTCGGTTACGGCTTTTTGTTTAGTCTCTTGAACAGTTACTTCACAAGAGTCTAAAGGCTCGTAAGGTACGTCAATGGCGCTGCGCCCGGGGCGAGAAGTAACTACGCTTCCGCACAAGTTTGGATCGCGATATTTGTCAAATTTTTTATCGTTATAGTCAGCTTTCTTTTTGGCTATAGCCGGAGCCGCAAAGAGTCCGGCAATAATAGCGGTAACTAAAAACAGCCAAAGAAAATTGACTTTTCTAGCATATTTATGCATTTTCACCTCGTATTATTTCAGTTAATTTCGGCTTGATTTTAGTATATCAGCGCCTTGGACTGCAACAAAGCTATCTTTAACTTTGACATTTAATTTAAAGCTAGAAGCCTTTGCTTATGTTTCCGCTGCAAATTTGTTTTTTTTGTGGATTTAAGGGAGATTATTTACTTAAAAATGGTTTAATTTAGAGGAGGCTTTGCCTTCGAGGCTATGAACTCTTATTCTATAGCCTTTTCTTGGGCCGTATGAACATACTTTAGAAAGTTTGAGCTAAACGAATGACCGTAATGACGGCATTTTTTATCTTGATGGTTTGTCTTTTGTTAATTGTCAAGATGATTTTTACCATAAAAGATTTGCGGCGTAGGCAACAAGAAGGCGACCAAGTAGAAGCTGTCGGCTTAAAAAAAGCTGAGCGCACTTTAACAGTTGTGGCTTCTGTTTTGGGAGTAGTAGTTGTAATGTGCTCTCTTTATATCGGCGCTGCTTATCTTTTAGTTTCGGCTGTAGACTAACTAATTTTTTCTCCCCTATATTAGGAGGTTACTATGTTTTTGAAGCTTACATATAGAAAGATTTTCAGCTTTTTGGCTTTCCTTTTAATTGTGGGCCTTTTGTGCCCGGTGCAAGCTTTGGCGGCTAAAGCTAAGGTCTCTCGCGGTAAAGTTAGCAAAAATGGTGATGCCGTTACTTACAACTTTAAATATACAGCTGCTTCCAATTGCAATACCCGCTTTAAGACTAAACTTGTTAATGCTGATGGTTATGTCTTAGCTAGATGGGACGATATTGATGTCGCTAAGGGCAAGTCTCATAAAGAGCCACAAAGGCTGACTAATGTCAGTAAATTGCCAGCTAAAGGCGATTTGTTTATCGTGATTAAAGCTCAGCCTGCTGCTGGTGGCAGTGAAGGCGAGTTCGGCAGTTGGAAATTTGCCTTTAACCGTTCGGGTAAGCCGGCTATTTATTGCACTTCAGTTAAAAAAGCCAATAACAATGGCGAAACAGTCCAAAGATTTAAATTCCGCTTTGAGGGCGCTTATCCCAAGCATAGTAAAATTCGAGTGGAAATTTATAATTCTGACGGCATCAAGCTCGTTTCCAAAAATCGCACTGCTGGCAAATTTAAAGGTAACTATACTTTCAATTGGAATGGCTACCCCGATAAAGGCGGTTTGATGTGCAAAAATGGCAAATATATCGTCAAGTATTGGATCGAAAACTCTAAGCCCAAACAAAAAGAAGTCAACTTGAAGTTCTAAGCGGACTTGGCTCAAATATTTTAGCTTAAGGAGTGAAAAATTGATGAATTATAAAGGCGCTGTCTGTGCTCTGGCTTTAGTGGCTGCTTTTAGTATTGGTTGTACAGCTAAAAGTGCCAATCAGGCCGCCGAGCAGGCTAAATCTGCCGCTTCTGAAGTTGTTGCTGTTTCGGAAGAAGCCAAACCTGCGGTTGAAGTTGCTCAAAATGACGAAAATATTCCAGTTTTGAGTTCAAAAGTCAACCCTAACTTTAAGGTAATTGGTTCTTATTACAGAGAAAATAGCAGCCAGTATAATAATGGCATTTTAGTAATTACCGATTTTAGCGAAGGCTTGAAAATTTTCGAATTTAATATTCTTAGCGGTAGTGAGGCTAACGATTCGGCTACCAGTTATCGTTTGGCCGGTGTTTTTAATGTCGACTTAGATAAAGTTGGACAAGGTGAATTTGATAGTATTGTGGCCGGACAGAATGGTAAGATTCATTTTGAGTTGAGTAAAGACGGTAAAATGATTAACGTAACTGCTGAAGGCCCAAAAAATCAAGTATATGTAGGCAGTTATTCTTACTATCACCCCGGTTTTGATATTAGTCTCGGTTTGGCTAAGGCTGTATTGGAAGAATTGCCCGGCGCTGTTACTGGTTTAACTCAAGCTGCAGGTAAATATACCATTAAACTTTTTGATAATGAAGATCCTTTGCTTGGCATTTACTATGAAGTAGAAGCTATAGACAAGCGTGATCAAGTGATTGGAAGTTATCTTGTTTCTAAAGATTTGCAATCGGTAGTGCGCACTGACATTGGAGATTTGAAAGCTATTCGCGGTGATTTGACTCCAGAAAT
>SFMI01000036.1 GCA_004554425.1 Candidatus Saccharimonadota bacterium
CTGCTCGTATTGTACAACGATCACTGCCGGAACCTCCTAATATGTGAGTTTAACAATTTCTCATACCTAAAAGCGAGGTACTTAAAAGGTCAGAGAAAGAACGTTCTTTAACGAATCCGGCCCTGCTTCAAGAAAAAATGCACCACTCCTTTTAGGCTGCTATTCGGCAAAAAATAAATACCGCCGATTTCACGACAGAAATCGACGGCGTTATTCTAAAAGATAACTAAAGTAGTCTAACTAAGCCTTATTGATCTTAGGCACCAAAAGTTCCTGACCACCCATATAAGGACGAAGAGCTTCAGGAATAACAACTGAGCCATCAGCTTGCTGGAAGTTTTCCAAAATAGCGACCATGGTACGACCGACAGCCAGACCGGAACCGTTCAAAGTATGAACATATTCTGTAGGAGCAGAAGGCTCACGACGGAAACGCATATTGGCGCGTCTAGCCTGATAATCCCAGCAATTAGAGCAAGAAGAGATCTCAATGAAACGCTTCTGAGCCGGAGACCAGAACTCTAAATCGTAAGTTTTGGAAGAAGAAAGGCCCATATCACCGGCGCAAAGCAAGACTACACGATAAGGGATACCTAAACCTTTAAGCACATCTTCAGCATTATCAACCATTTTTTCCAACTCGTCATTGGAAGTATCAGGATTGACAATTTTGACCATTTCTACTTTATTGAACTGGTGGACGCGCACTAAACCGCGAGAATCACGGCCAGCAGCTCCGGCTTCAGAGCGGAAGCAAGCGGTGCAAGCAGTATAATAAATGGGCAAATCTTTACCATCGAGCACTTCTTCACGGTGGATATTGGTCAGAGGCACTTCAGCGGTAGGAATTAAATACAAATCGTTAGGAGAGCAATGGAAAAGATCATCCTTAAACTTGGGAAGCTGACCAGTAGCGTATAAAGTATCGCCACTTACCAAGACAGGAGGCAGCATCTCCTTATAGCCGTGCTTATGAGTGTGCAAATCGAGCATATAAGTGTAAATAGCACGCTCTAAACGGGCACCATCTCCACAAAGCAACCAAAAACGAGAACCGGAAAGTTTAATGGCTCTCTTACTGTCCAAAATGCCCAATTCTTCGCCGATATCCCAATGGGGCTTTACTTCAAAATCATACTCTTTGAAGTCACCCACGCGACGTACTTCTTTGTTGTAATCGGAATCGGGGCCATCGGGAATATCATCTTGAGGCAAGTTGGGTAACACTTCAACCAAGTGGACTTGTTCTTCTTCAATGGCGACTTTTTCTGCGTCAATAGCGGAGATCTGAGCACCAACTTCACGCATACGAGCGGAATCAGCAGTAATATCTTCACCAGCTTTTTTGCGTTTGCCTAAGTCGGCAGAAACACTATTGCGCTCTTTTTTGAGCTCATCAGCTTTGGTAATAAGATCACGACGTTTAACATCGAGAGCCAAAATTGCATCAATAGTCTCGGGCTTAACTCCGCGTCGTCCTAAGGCTTTCTTTACACGCTCGGTATCACGGCGGATAAGTTTTACATCTAACATACTGTTCTAGAAACCTCCAATTGTTTCTAAAATTGCATTACAATCCCAAAAATGCAGTATAGACTTTCCCTCTTTTTTTAAAGCGGCAAAAGTCTACACTTAATTTAACAGCTTGGCAAGTTCTTATTAGTAAGGTAAGCTCATAATCTTCTTGAAATCTTCGGGACGACTGCTTTGACGCGTAGCTTCTTCCATAGTAACAATGTTTTTGCGCACTAAGAAGCGTAAAGCCATCTCTTGAGTTTGCATGCCATGATCGCGAGCCGAAGCGGACATGTAAGGGCCAATTTGAGCGATTTTATTTTCGCGCAACAATTCTTTTAACTTACCTGTGGAAACGAGCAACTCAAAAGCAGGTACCAACCCTTCACCAGAAGCTTTACGCAACAAAACCTGACCGATAATGGCTTTCAAACCCAAAGCTAAATTGTTACGGCAAGATTGGGATAAATGGGGCGGATAAGAATCGATAATTTTTTCCAACATTACCTGAACACTGGCTGCTGTGGAAGAAGCGATTACCAAAGTACCAGCTGCAGCTAAATTGAGCACTTGTTGAATAGATTCTTGACCTTCCAAATTGGAAACGACCACCACGTCGGCACCTTGACGAGAAAGAGAAGCAAAAGCCTCTTTGTAGCTAGCTACATCAGTACCAATTTCACGTTGGCAAATAACGCCCTTTTGGTTGCGGTGCAAGAAATCTAAAGGATCCTCTAAAGAGATAATCTGACAGCAACGAGTTTCCAAGATATAATTTACCAAAGCGGCCACGGTGTTGCTCTTACCAGATTGTTTGGGACCACAAACTAAAACCAAACCGGAGCTAGATTCGGAAACTTGATTTTTAATAAGTTCAGGAATACCTAAACTTTCCAAAGTTGGAGCTGACGGAGGATTGGTAGAAACTACACAAGCTACCGATCCGCGTTGCCGATAAACATTGACACGGAACCTGGACAAACCGGGGACTGAGAAAGCGAAATCGCATTCCATACGATCTTCAAACTCATCTAACAAGTCATCATTCATAACGGCACGGCTGAAAGCTTCCGTGTCAGCTGGACTTAAAATCGGCCCATCCATACTTACCAATTGGTTATTGATACGCATTAGAATGGGGCTGCCGGGAACTAAGTGCAGATGAGACGCCCTGCGTTCAACCATACTGGTAAATAATTCTTCAACGTTCATTTATAACTGTACCTTTCCTTAATTCTCAGCCAGCCCTCAGAAAGAGTTTTCTGACGTAAATTCTTCAGATTTACTCTTTTCTGGGGGGCGACATCAGCAGCTAATTACGACTCAGACGCAGGAGTTGGAGTACTTGAAGCGTTCGGATTTGTAATTAAACGGTTAAACTCTTCAGGACTGTGGGCTTTAGAGAGGCCTTCCTCGTAGGTAATAAGTCCTTGTTGATAGAGATTGCGCAATGACATATCAAAGCTCATCATACCAAACTGGCGTCCAGTTTGTATGGCACTTGGGATTTGGTGAGTTTTTCCCTCACGAATTAAGTTGCGCACAGCGGGGATCATAGGCATAAGTTCCATAGCCATAACGCGACCTCCACCTTTGGCCTTAGGCAACAGACTCTGACACATTACGCCTTCCAAGCATACTGAAAGTTGCATACGCACTTGCTGCTGCTGGTGAGGAGGGAAAATGTCAATGACGCGATCTACGGTTGAAGCAGCAGAATTGGTGTGCAAAGTTGCTAACACCAAGTGGCCAGTTTCAGCGGCGGAAATAGCGATCTGGGTCGTTTCCAGATCTCGCATCTCACCAATTAGAATTACATCAGGGTCTTGACGCAAAACGTGTTTTAGAGCCATAGCGAAGCTGTGCGTATCAGCACCGACCTCACGTTGACAAATAACCGAATTTTTATCTTTGTGCAAAAATTCGATAGGATCTTCACAAGTCACAATATGGCAACGACGCGATTCGTTTATATGATCAATCATAGCGGCCAAGGTAGTAGATTTACCAGAACCTGTAGGGCCTGTAACTAGTACCAAACCACGAGGGCGCATAGCTAAATCGGCCACAGTCTGTGGCATTTTTAATTCTTCCAGCGTAAGAGGACGCGAAGGTATGACACGTAAAGCGGCGCCCCAAGTTCCGCGCTGTAAGTAAATATTGACACGGAAACGGGACAAACCAGGAATGCTGTAAGCTAAATCCAGCTCTTTATCGGCAATGAACTTTGCCTTTTGTTCATCGGTAAGAATACTCTCGCAAAGCCTACGCACAGTAGTAGCGTCAAGTATTTCATAAGTAGCGGGAGTTAGTTCTCCGTCAACACGGATCATGGGGGCACTACCAACTTTTATGTGCAAGTCGGAGGCGCCGCGCTCCACCATAGTAGCTAGCAAATCGTCTAATGCAAGTTCATGAGAGTCAAGAAGACTGTCCATCTATTCACCTTTACAGCAAGACTGAAAGCAGCAAACCAACTCCAGTCTCAAATTACGAACAAAAAACCGTTCCTGCATTCGAGAATTTCAGCCTTTCGCCTGCCTGTAAACAGTAAATGAAAATATAGTTGAAGCAGGGCAGCTTGTGAAGGAGACGAAGGAGGCAGCGTGTCTGAGTTAACTGATTTACAAGAGTTTTTAAAAAGTGATCTGCCAGTTTTGGAATTTAACAATGCTGGCTTCCCCACTTCGGCTTCCCAAAACCGTCAAGAGCGTTGGCTCAATCTGGCCGCCGTCAACTTACGTGGCTTCGGCAAGCAACCATGTGTAGTCAGACGTTGTACAAAACATAACGATGTACAAACTGAAGTCAGACGCTGGAGTGAAGAAAATTTTTTGCTTATAAAAAGTAAAGACGAATCTTATGGTGCTCTTTTTATGGGAGAAGATGCTTGTCTTTACCAAAGCGTATTAGACGGACAACGCGTTTTGCGCCATGATCCTGGCGATGAAATAGTTGAAGATATTTATATATATAACAAAATAGACAACCCACTAGGCATACAATTAGAATCGGTTCGTTGTAGAGTAATCGACGTACTGTATGAAATAGGTTATCTCAATTGGCCTTGCCTAAATACAGCTGAGCGTTTGGCTCTAGTATCTCACAAAAGCGGCAGTGCCGAAGCTAAACAAGCTTTAGATTCACTTTATGACGGCGACCAGACTTCCACTTTGGAAATGTTTCTGGGCCATACTTCGAATGAGAAAATTAGACAAGAAATTTGGGAAGCCGGCAAACGAGGCAAGTTCCGCCTAAATACTAAAGCTATGTTGTGGCTTTTGAAACGTCCAGACTGGAACACTAACAGTTGTGTTACTTTTATGGCTCTAGGTATTGCAGCAGAACATCCTCAGGAGACTTCCAAACTTATGCTTCATCCCAACAATTTGGTACGCCTCCATTTAGCCGATCTTATAGACAACACAGAAGTATTACTGGAATGGTTGGGCTGGGAAAATAATCCGGCTGTCCGCCGTCGTATTTTATTGAGTTTGCAAAGAGCAACTTCTCCAGCAGCTTTAGTTGCCAAAATAAAAAGTACTGTCAACGCCAAATCAGTTGCTACAAAATCAGAAAAGGCTCAAAATAACTTAGAAATTATAGGCTGGGTATTGGCCAACTGGCGCCAAGGCTTTATAGATGAGAGTATAAAAACAGCTTTGCAAGAAGCTGAAAATTTACCTATAGGTGAAAATAACCAAAAAAAAATAAAGGATTTAATAAAACAATACGCTTTCATTAAATCCTAATAATTGACAGAGATGGTGATTTTTTTAATCTAGAGCCCGGTCGATAATTTTTGCTTCCGCAACTTGATTGACAAGCTTAGGAGAGTGGGAAGCCAAAATTAAGCTACCATAAGCATCTTCCAGTTTGGGCATAAGACCGCGCACTTTGGCAGCATGTTCCAACAACTTTTCATGATCTTCATCATAATCTATCAGTTCTTTGGCACCGTTGATGACTTCTTCTTGAGTATGGCGAACTTGCTCTTCTAAAGAGTTAAACAATTTTTCCAATTCTTGCAAAGATGCGCCAAATTGCTCAGCACTCTCACCACTTTGCAAAGCAGCCGATCCTAAAGTGCAAATAATATCTTGGCTATTATAGAGATCATCTCCAGTAGCTGTAGCCTGAACACGAGCAGTAATGTCGTTAAAAGCGTTTATACCGCCCATAATAAGCTGTATGCCAACTCTTAGACCAAGCTCTTCTTCACTATTGACAAAAGCCTCAAATTGCATAAGTCCCAAGTGAATTACGTAATAAGTATCATCAATACTGGAAGCTAAAGAAGCTAAGTAGCTCTTTTCGGCTTCATTTTCCGGTATAGCTTTTAATTCACTCTTAACTTGAGCGTAAGCATCCTCTATAGTTTTAAATATATCATACACGCTTTGTAAAAAAGCTTCCGGTTCAATTTCATGCTTGCTCACTTGAGCAACTAGCTTGAGTAAACCACTATATCTTGACGTATCAGCTGCACTGGCAGCGGGAGAGGTCAATTCTTTTTCCGGCTGTTGACCAGAAGCTAAAGAATCCATGGAAACTCCTCCAATAGTGTCAGTTAATTGCCAACCAAGTTCTATAGATAATGCCTTGGCGGCCGCTCATAATCGCATCCCCCAAAAATATACTTTTCCTTCTTCTGCTCAGATAGGGACTGTCCCTTGTATGGTTGCTTTCAAAATGCTCGACTCTCGCCCAAAAGGCTGCACGCTCAAACAAAAAAAAGGAAGAGAGCCGCCAAATAGCACTTCAGCAGCCCTCTTGCTCACTCCCCGTATAACGGATAGCGCTATTCTTTATTAGCTAAAAAGATCGTAACCAAATTTGGCAATCTCAGCTACAGCAGCCACACCTAAAGCTACGGCAGCTACAGGAGCGCCCACACCAGTCATAGCCAAAACTCCGGCTACGGTAGTGGCTACACCAGACACAGTGCTTAATGAGCCCTTAACAATCTTATCGGTAGCAGCTTTGTCGTTGCTCTTGTCGCCATCATTTTTGGCTTGTACGCCTTCAACAATATCTTTTACGCCTCCAGCAGTACCGAGCACACCACCAGCTACGCCCAGAACGGGAACAACCTTAGAGGCGGTACCAGCCACACCGCTAAGCTTACTGGCTGCCTTGGTAGCAGTGGAAACAGCCGCACCGGTCTCGGAAGCAGCAGCTACCTTAGTGGCAGCTTTAGTACCGATACTACCTATGGTGTTAAGAGCAGTACCAGCAAAGTCGCTGGTGGTCTTGGCATAACTAAGGCCGTCTACTTTTTCGCCCTTGGCTAAGCTGGCTGTATCACTTACGAACCCGATCACATCAGCGGCATCGCCAAGTACGCCCATTGGTTTGCTTCCGAAATCGCTGAACTTTTCAAGTTTCTTAGCCACATCGGTCGCTTTATCGGCATCTTTAAGAGCATCGGAAGTCTTGCCTGCAGCCTTCTGCACTTTACCAAACTTATCGCGAGCTCCCTCAGTAGTGTCGTAAATGCCACCGACAACTTCACCAGCGCTCTTATCGTCTTTTTTATCTTCAGCCTTTTTGCCTTCGGCAGCTTTAGTGCCATTATTGAGAGCGTTGTTTAAACTGACGAAATCTTGAGTATTGCCAATTTTTGCAGTAGCTTGGTTAAATAAATCCTCAGATAAACTCTTTGAGACCTTCTCGTCGCCATTGAAAGCGCTCTTAGAAGCAAAGTCGCTCTTAAGTAACGTATTTACCTGATCGGAATTAGCTCCATTGCGAACGGCATTTTCGACCTTAGAATTAAGATTTACATCGTTTTTCGCTTTAGCAGCTTCGTTCTTTTGATTTTGCTGAGCTTGCTTCTTCTCTTGAGCTTTCTTTTGCTCTTCAGCCTTCTTCTTGGCTTCGGCGCGTTTGCGCTCTTCAGCTTTTCTTCTTTCCTCAGCTTTTCTGGCCTCTTCAGCACGACGCTGTTCTTCGGCACGACGCTGAGCTTCTATTTGCTGAGCATATGAAGATGATGAACTTCCTACTCCACTTAATGCCATAATAATCACCCGTCCCATCTGGTCGTAATTGCTTTATAAATACCGCAATCAAGTTTATTTGTCTAGATTTTTTGAGCCAAATTGGCTGAGTTAATATTTATTTTACAATATTAAAAACAATCTTCCGGCTTAGGTTCGTTGGAGTGAACAGACATTATAGCTTTAACCCAGTATTCATTGGCCCTAGAAGCATCTTCTCGCGTGTCTAGTAAAATTTCATAATTTTGACCGTCAAATTTTTTGGCTTGATCCAAAGCTTCGTGAAAGGCTTGGCAGCCTTCATGCAAACATTCACTGAGCAAATCGTCGGCTCCACATACGGCATCGAAATAAGTGTCAGCATCTATTTCTCCCTTAACATAAGCATTTATAGAAGGTGCCAACAAGTCTTTACTCTCAATAGCATCGGGATCTTGCTGATTCTTGGCATAAGCTAAAAGCCAACGTAACCCTTGGTAAGCTTGTTTTATGAGCATGAGGCCAACTCTTATAGGCTGTAAATTATTAGGAGAGTACATCTCTAATTGCATAATAGCCAATTTAAAAATGTAATAAGAATCGTCGCGGCGCATTTTCAGCGCTTTTATAGCTTTAGGATCGTCCGTGTCTTCTATAAAAGCGTCGACTTGAGCATATAATTCTTCAAAATCTTCCACTGCTGGAGTAAGCATAAATTTAAACTTTTCACTATCAGCAGATGTAGCAACTGCTTTATTTAAGCAAGTATTTAAAGAGCGCAAACAATCCTGAGCATCGAGATAAGCGAAATCTCCTCCACTGCCGCGACGAGCTGCCGCCGGAAGCTCAAGATTGCTTTGACTGCTGGCAAATCCTTGCACAGCTAAAGGACGTTCCGCGCCACATTCCTGGCAAACAGATTCATTGATATCGTTGCGGGAACCGCAGACAAAGCAAATCCAATCGGTGCTCATAGCATAGTCTCCTTTTACTTTCAGCCCGTCACCAACAAAAGCGAGCCGCCCAAATTGCTCAAAAAATTAGTCCAAATTAAACTGATCCCTGCTAGTTTATCAATCTAGTCCTTTTGTCCAACCCAAGGCACACAAAGTTTAAATAAGAAAGGCCAAACTATAGAAGAGACGACAGCTAAAAGGATAACCGCTGCGTTGAAACTTTCTGTAATTACTCCCATCTTTAATCCCAGATTGCCAAAAACTACCAGCAAAGTAAGAGGAGCAGCCAAAATTAAAGAAGCGGTTAAGGCCTCTTTTAAGCGACAGCTCCAAGTCGGACGAGAAGCATCCCAAAGAGCCAAACAAGCAATTAAACGCACCACAAGCATAGAGACAAAAAGTAAAACAAGCAATTTCCAATCGGATTTCAAAGCCATATCCAACTTGAACTCTAAACCGACTCTAATAAAAAACACCGGCACAAAAAATCCATTGGCTAAACTTAAAAATTTCATTTCTAATGGCCCTTTGGCCCTAAAGACGTAACTAAAAAGAGCTCCAGCCATAAAAGAGCCTAAAATAGCATCAACTCCCAAATGGATAGCTGCGGCAACCATAACAAACATAAGGGCCATACCAGCACGAACACCAATTTCGGAAGGATCGTGAGCTACCACCACTCTTCCAAAATACTCAGGATGCCACCAAACGGCTGAACGTAAAATAGTTAAAAGTACGTAGGCTAAAGCGAAAATAAGCAGCATTTTTACAGCACTTAAAGCGAACACGGCGTTAAAACCGCCAGCCGTATTCCAGGCTGCAATAAAAGTAGCAGCTACAATACAAACAAATTCTCCTATGGTGCCTACTATGAGAACTTGTTGGCCAAAGGGCTTTTTGCCTAAGCCAGTTTCTTGCAAAAGCATAATCGGCAAACCTATAGAAATAGCGGCCAAAATCATAACCACAAAAGGTTGCAAGTGGAAAAGCGAAGTGCAAAGATAAGAAGCAGCAAAAATTATAGCGACAATTCCCCCCATGGAAGCCAGTTTTTTGGGACCAGAATTTTCAATAGAGTGAAAATTTAATTCTAAACCGGCACTAAACAACAATAAAAAAAAGCCCAGCTCGCCAAGTAGATAACAAAAATGGTCTAATTCAACTAATTTTAAAACATAGGGACCGACCAAAATGCCATAAAGTATTTCTCCTATAGAAGCTGGCAAACGCAAAGGACGGCATAATAACGGCACAAAGAAAGCACCTATGGCCAGAATCAACAAGTTGTTGGCAGTTTGCAAGGAAAATTCTTCCATATTACTGTGCTCCTCCCCCATTTACGTTGACCGATTTGGCATAGTCTATTTTGCCTCCATGGGGCAAGACCATCACCGAGCAATCAGCACGCATGATTATTTGTCGTGATACATCAGGAGAAATTAAAGAAAAGCGATGATTTTGGCGATGAGCAATAACTAATAAATCCGAAGCTTGCAAAAATTCTACAACTTTGTGGACAGGGTTGCCGTCTAAGCATACGCTTTCAGCTGTAACTGAATACAAAGAAGCTATTCTAACCGCTTTTTGCAAGCTATTTTGTAATTCTTTATTTTGTTCTTCTCCGGCGACCATTTCTTCCGGCTTTACAGCTAAGCAAATAAAAGGCACTCCTAAAGAGCGTACTAAACCCAAAGCCAATTCCAAGCTGCGCGGATGTTCTGGAGTAACGACATGGACGATTCGCTTATAAGGGAAGGAGCCTCGAGCAACTAGGCAAGGACGATTGGCCTTATTGAGCAACTCCATCAATTTACAATTTAAAAGTCCCATTGTCTGCCACATATTAAAAGAAGTACTGGGCACTACCAAGCATCCGCAATCATTTTCTTCTAAAATTTTATGTAAATCAGACTGTTTTTTTCCAGGGACTTGCCAAGCTAAAGGCTCAATATCGGCTTTATCATCATCTTTTACGCTTTTGGCCAACCAAACAGCTTCTGTTTCAACTTCTACAGGAGGCTTTTCCCCGTAGCCTAAAGTCATAAATTGAGACCCGTAAGGCATGGGGAAATTGGAAAAGCCACTGCGAAAATAAGCAGCGACACGTGGCAATACTACAGGATCACCAATTAGAACCACTCTATCTTCGGCTTCAAATACTGTATTGCCATGCGGAACGACTAATTTACCACCTCGGTAGATAGCACCGACCAAATAAGCCTGGGGGTGAAGTTGCATAAGGGAGCGGCCAATTACAGCCGAGTGAGGCAAAATTTTTACTTCGGAAATTTCACCCATTCCCAAGCCGATATTTTCGGCAATCTTGCGGGACGAATCGATTTGGGCCAACATAACTGAAGCCATTACAGAACTGCGACAACTGACTTCCGCCCCCGTCTTTTTTATGATAGGAGCTTTTTCTTCGCTGATAACTTGAGCATAAAGGAAAGGAACTGAAAATTCTTTTTGCATTAAGTTGCAAAAAATTTCCGTTGCCTCATCATCTCCTAAAACAGCTACTGCCATTTTTACTTCGTTAGCTTTGGCCCGACGCAAAACTAAAAGACTGGAGACATCGCCACACAGAACTTCAACCTCGGCATTTTCGCCTAAGCTTTGACGATATTGCTCTACTACTTCAGCGTCTTTATCAATAGCAATAACGCGCCAAAAGGAGCGCAATCTCTTGGCAATCTCTCTGCCTACTCTTCCCAGTCCGACAACTAAAGCTTTGGGCTTTTCCGTTTGTTTGGCTAAAGGCAGCTTCATGCCTATAGATACAGCCTGATTGGATATTTCCAGTTTGCCTTCACTCATCTTTCTGCCCCTCTATGCTATTGAAGTAATTGTTGAACGACACATCGCCCCACTCGATGTTTCTTGGTTTATCAGCTATTTCTTGCGAAAAAAAAGAACATGCCAAATTGTTTGTCTACCAATAAGGCAAGTTCTTTTTCTGTATCCGCCTCTCAGCAAGCTGTTTGGCGTCTATTTGAAGATAGATTTATTAGGCGTTGTGGCGCTGGAAGTCGGCCATGAATTCTACTAAGCGCTCTACACCCTCGTAAGGGAAAGCGTTGTAGATGGAGGCGCGGATACCACCAACGGATCTGTGACCCTTAAGGCCAATCATACCGGCAGCTTCAGCTTCCTGGGCGAACTTCTTCTCCAGGTCTTCACTGGGCAAGCGCCAAGTTACGTTCATCAAAGAGCGGTCAGCTTTAGCAGCGTGAGGAGCGTAGAAGCCATTGCTATCATCGAGAGCTTTGTAAAGAAGAGCAGCTTTCTTCTTGTTGAGCTCGTACATCTTGTCGAGACCGCCAATTTCTTCTTCTAACCACTTCAATACTAAACCGACCATGTAGATGGCAAATACAGGGCAAGTATTGTAAAGAGAGTTGTTTTCAACATGAGTCTTGTAGTTCATCATAATGGGACGCTTCTCATCGGGAATAAGTCTCTTGTAGAAGTCGTCAGACATGATGGATAAGGTCACGCCAGCCGGACCTACGTTCTTCTGAGCGCCAGCATAGATTAAACCGTACTTAGTTACGTCCATAGGACGGCTCAAGAAGTCGGAAGAAGAGTCACATACCATAGGTACGCCGTAGGAAGCGGGCTCACGGTGGAATTCGATACCGTGGATAGTTTCGTTGGAAGTTACGTGGAAGTAGGAGGCTTCGGGACGAACCTTGTAGTCGCCGTCTTGAGGCAAGGTGCTGTAGTTGCTGTCTTTACCGGACCAAACAACATTGACGTTACCTACGCGTCTGGCTTCAACAGCAGCCTTCTTGGACCAAGTACCCTGTTCGAGGTAGTCGGCACCGTTCTCACCTAAGAAGTTGACGGGAACCATACTGAACTGAGTGGTAGCGCCACCCTGCAAGAACATTACATAATAATTGTCAGGGATATTCAAAAGGCGACGAAGTCTGGCTTCGGCGGTTTTGATAATACCGTCGATAACTTTACCGCGGTGAGAAAGTTCCATGACGGAAGCGCCAGCGCCGGGATAGCATACTAAATCGCGCTGAGCCTCTTTCAAAGCGGACAAAGGCAAAACAGCCGGACCAGCCGAGAAATTGAATACGCGCTTCTCACATTCACAAGTCATTACTACATGACCCTCCATATAGGTTATTCTTATATTCCCTAAGCCAAAGGGCCTAAGGGATTACGACAATTTGTACAAAAATCAAAAATGCGTTTTGCTTTTCAACGCAGAACTTGCTGCTTCGCTCGCCAATATAAAAAAGCCTGCCTAATTAAAAGCTTAAATTATAGACAAAACAAATTATTCAGCGGGCAGTGGATCGGCATCTTTAAGCTTTAGAGCTTCTTCCAAAATAAATTTGGCCACCGGAGCAGCCACAACTCCTCCGCCACCACGATTTTCCACAATAACAGAAACAGCATAACGCGGTCTGCCGGCCGGAGCATAGCCTATAAACCAAGCATGGGTAGCGCCGTGAGGGTTTTCTGCCGACCCAGTTTTGCCAGCCACAGGCACATTGGGAATTTGTGCGGCCATGCCAGTCCCTTCTCTAACGACATTGCGCATAGATAAAGCAACCAAAGAAGCTGTATCGGCGGAAATAATACGTTCTTGTTTTCCTTCTGGACAAGTCCATACTGTATGAAGTCCTTTAAATGTAGAACGGATCTGGCCGCGCAATAACCTTGGCTCTATATCCACTCCACCTCTAGCAATAACGGCAGCGACTCTGGCCATATGCAAAGGAGAAACCAATATGTCAGCTTGACCTATGGCAGCCTCGGCCGGCGCGGAAATAGTATCGCTTTCTGGCAACCTAGCTGGAGCTGCTCCTGGCACAAAGGCCATCTTTTGATCAAGTTTAAACTTTTTCATCCAAGCGCGAATTTTGGGCATTTGCATGGCCATTCCTAATTTTCCAAAAGCGGCGTTGCAAGAATAAGTCAGAGCTTCATTTAAGGTGACATCTCCATGATCGCCCAAGCAACTGACGAAATAATTTCCGGCCCAGAATCCTCTATCACAGTGAAAAGTATCATTCCACCTAGTTAGACCATCTTCTAAGCAAGCAGCCATAATTAAGGGTTTGAAAACCGATCCCGGAGGATAATATCCTTGTTTGGCTCTATCCAAAAGGCAAGCTGCTTCATTGTCACTGTTCATTCTCTCCCAATATCCGTCAATACCAAATTTGTTGGGATCGTAAGACGGCAGCGAAACCATAGCCAAAATATCGCCGTTTCTAACATCGATAACGACCGCAGCGCCTCTATAGCCAACCATATAATTAAAAATTTCGGTTTGCAAAGAAGCATCCAAAGTGGTGACTACGTCGTCACCATTTCTATCTGGCTTATTGAATAAACGAAAAGCTTCCCAAGGGGTGCGCGGCACACTAAAGCCGCGAATTTGTTCAGCTAGATCATCTTCTAAGCCAACTCGGCTGTATTGTGGACTATTATAACCGACAACATTAGAGGCACATTCGCCCAGAGGATAGCTACGCGGCGTATCCTTAGCGTCTTCTTGAGAGCGATCCTTAGAAAAAGCCAAAGGAGAAAAATGTCTGTCTAAAATGCGCCCCATTGCCTCCCAATTGTCGTTATAGATAGGATTATTTCTGTGCTTGCTAAGATTGTCAGCATCTAAAATTCCGTATCTAGCTACATTTACAAGAGGCAAAATCAACAGTAAAGCAAACAAAAACGCGGCGAAGCGCACTCTCTTTTTGGTAGAAACGATAGCTTCTTTGGCAGAAATTGTTTTATTCTTCACAGGCATAAGGCTACTTTTTATTCCTCATTTTCAGCCGAATCAATTTTTACTTTATCAGATTGCGATTCGGATTGCAGTTGGCCTTGACTATTTCCGGCTTTACTACTCAATCCAGAAGTATAAGCTTTAGCATTGGAAGAATCTATGGCCCAAATTATTCCTAAAATTATAAAGCTCGAAGCCAATGAACTGCCACCTGCAGAAACGAAAGGTAAAGTAATACCAGTCATAGGAATAATTTTAGTGTCACCTAACATGATGATAGCACTTTGCCAAGCGAATAAACTGGCTAATCCTGAAGCCAAAAGTACGCCAAACTGATCTTGAGCTCTCATGGCCACGGCGAAACAACGTTCCACTAAAATAATAATTCCAAGTATTAAAGCGGTGCAGCCTATCATTCCAAAGTCCTCAGTAATGGCAACAAAGGCAAAGTCATTACTGACTTCTGGTATAACTTCAGAATATCCCATTCCCAAACCAGCGCCATCAAATCCAGAATTATTCAAACAAAATAGAGCTAGACACATCTGGTATCCGTTATTGCCTATATCCGCAAAAGGATCGAGCCAATTGGCAACGCGTACTTGTACGTGGTCGAAAAACTTCCAACACGCATAAGCTCCACCAGAAGAAAGCAACGCTGTAATGGCAACAATATCGGCTCGCCCCGTAGCAATAAAAAACATTGCTATAAAAATGCCGAAGAGCAATAAAGCTGCTCCTAAATCGCGCTGAGCTACTAATACTAATTCAGCTACAGCCATCGAAAGTCCCAAAATAAGCAAAGCTTTACGCGACAGACGACTTTCTTTTCCGAAAGTAATTCCCAGACTCATCCAAGGGCTAAATTGACGTAAATAAGCGGCAAAAAATATTA
>SFMI01000185.1 GCA_004554425.1 Candidatus Saccharimonadota bacterium
AATATTATATTACAGTAAGGCTGCAATTTCATCCAAAGTTGACGCCATTCATCCCACGGTCTAAAGACCGTGGGTTTTCTGGCTGGGTATCTTATAAAAAAACAGCCGCTTAAACTTTTGCCTAATCTAAAAGCAATTATTTAAGCGGCTGTTGCTATTTAGCGTAATTTAATCAGCAGTACCATCTTCACTAGGAAGAGGCTCTAGCCCTAAATGCTCGTAAGCTTTAGGGCCAGCCACTCGGCCACGCGGCGTTTTTAACAAGAAACCAGAAGCCAAAAGATAAGGCTCGTAGACATCTTCTAAGTTGTCCGGCTCTTCACCAATAGCTGCAGCCAAAGTAGTCAGCCCAACAGGCTGTCCTTTATAAGTATTGATTAAAATATCCAAAATGCGTCTGTCAATAGAATCAAGACCACAAGAATCGATAGACATGCGCTCTAACGCATAAGAAGCGATTTCAGCGGTAATTTGCTTTTCGCCCTCAACTTGAGCGAAATCGCGCACGCGCTTTATTAGACGATTGGCAATACGTGGAGTCCCTCGACAACGTCTGGCTATTTCCAAACTGCCGCCAGTGTCGATGCTAATATCCAAAAGTGAAGCAGAACGGCGCACAATCTTGGCTAATTCGTCGGGCGTATAAAAATTTAATTGCATTAAAATGCCAAAACGCGAGCGCAAAGGAGCTGACAAAGCCCCTGAGCGAGTGGTAGCCCCAACTAGAGTGAAAGGAGCCACGCGATGTTGGATAGCGCCTTTAGAATTGCCTTTGCTAATAATACGGTCGAAAGAGAGATCCTCCATAACCGGATAGAGTATCTCTTCGACAACGTGAGAAAGGCGGTGTATTTCGTCGATAAAAAGAACTTGGCGCGGTTTCAGACCGTGTAACAGCACCAAAAGATCAATAGGCCTAGAAATAGCCGGGCCGGAAGTAGCTCTCATTTCCACACCCATTTCCGAAGCTACCAACTGAGCTAAAGTGGTTTTGCCCAAGCCTGGCGGGCCGGAAAGCAAAATATGATCCAAAGGCTCACGCCGCTGCGAAGCCGCCTTTATAAAAACGCGTAAATTGTCTACGATGTCGGTTTGGCCCACATACTCGGCAATATTGTGAGGGCGCAGACTCTTTTCATTTTCACTCTCTTCCGCAGATGCTTTGCGAGGCGAAAGTTGACGAGGTAAATTAAACATAAGACTTTAATTTTTTCCTAACTCGCTGACGGCGGCCATGACTAAATCGGAAGAATCGGCAGCCGTGCCAGCTTCTAAGGCTGCCTTGACAGCGCTTTCCGCTTCTTCAGACGTACAGCCCAAACCGACTAATACAGCCACCGCTTCCAAAGCTGTCGGCGGCAAAGTACTTTCCGGCTCGGTAGCCTTTTGACAGCGACGCTCTTTTAAGCTATCAGCGCTTAAAGACATATTTTCAGACATAGCACTGATTTTTTCGTTCAGCTCTAAAATTAGTCGCTTAGCTGTCTTGGGGCCGACGCCAGGTACTTTTTTCAGAGAGTCGACGTCGTTATCCAAAATACAAGCGGCTAAATCGGCAGGAGTATACTTATTGAGAATTTTTAAAGCGGCTTTGGGGCCTATACCTGATATAGTCGTTAATAGTTTACAAAACTCACGCTCTAAAGGCGTCACAAAACCAACTAAAAATATCTCATTCTCACGCACAATCATAAGTGTTTGCAAACGATAGTGCCTATCAATAATACAACGAGCGGCAAAAGATTCAGTTACAAAAACTTCGTAGCCAATTCCGTTTATTTCCAGAACGACACGATCTTGGCCGCTATAAACACACAATCCCTCAATGGAAGCAATCATAATTTTAAACTCTAATAAATCAACTTAGAAAAGATCGCGCAATTTTTTCTTAAAAGTATCCCATATTTCTACGCTGAGCACTTTTACATGGCCCCAACCTACAGGTAAAGACAAACACTTAGACTTACCACCTATACGATTGCCTTCTATAGTGGGTATTTCTACTATGCGCAACTTATTTTTCATAGCTCTAATACTCATCTGATACTCAATGGGAAAACCACACTCATCTAGTTGCAAAATTTCAAAGGAGCAGCGTCTGACCGCTCTGAAACCATTGATAGTATCGGTAATATACGGCCCATTATTAAACAGCATATTAGCTATAAAAGTAAAAGCTCTGTTTACCCAAGCTCTAAAGCGTAAAACTTGGTCGTCCTCTTCGTTGCGGCTACCTTTCATAAAACGGGAAGCTATAGCAATATCGGCCTCGTTATTTTCCAAACGCTCACATAACTTGACAATATCGTCAGGATCTTCATTGCCGTCTGGAGAGTAAAAGACTAAAAGTGAAGAGCCAGTATTTCTGACACCAACTCTGAAAGCTTCACCTCGTCCGGGGATATTCTGTCTAACAACTTTTAAGCCATGATCTTTATAAAACTCAACCGTTCCGTCTGAAGATCCTCCATCTACTACCAATACTTCATCGAAACTATTTAGAGGCAATCGATTCCATAAAGCTCGGGATCCCTCAATTTCGTCATAAGTTAAGATAATAAGCGCTTTGCTCATATTTGCCAATGCTGCTTTCCTAATCTGCGTGAGCCTGTTAGTTACCACAAGTGCCGTAAAGCCCCTGCCCTAATTTTATTCTAAAACTAAGGCAACTTGAGCTTGTCAATTCTAAAAACAGCGATTCCGTATTGATTGGGAGCGTCGCCATTTTGCACAAATACTTCTTCAATATCCCGATCTTGAGGATCACCAAAAAGTATACTGAGCGTATGACAATAGCAATCATAGAAATACCTTCCATTTTGAGGATCGATATTCCAGCAACTGCGCTCATGCACAATAATATAAAGCAATCCCTCGTCAACCAACTTTTGATAGTCCAGATAATCAAATTCAATATTTGAATTGGG
>SFMI01000186.1 GCA_004554425.1 Candidatus Saccharimonadota bacterium
TTTAGAAGTATAACTACAGACAATGGGAGCGAATTCTCCCAGTTATATCGATTAGAAGAATCGGGGAAAGTTCATGTTTACTACGCTCGACCTTATTGCTCTGGTGATAAGGGTACGAATGAGAACCAAAGTGTTTTATTCCGTCGCTTTATAAAAAACACACTTCTATACGTTCTTATGCCGATAGTAAACTTACTTAGATAGAAAACTGGGCTAACAGTCTTCCGCGCAAAATACTAAATTACAGAACAGCGCAAGAAAGTTTTGATGATGAACTGGGCATTATACTCGGCTCATGTCAGGCTATGGAAAAGTGTTCAACTTAATATTGCAATTTACGAACTTAGCTAAAAAGATGTAGCTGTATAATCAGTTCTCTTTAAATTTTTTTCATATTTTTTTGTGGGTAAAAAGACAGACATGACGAACTCTGCCGAGGCTTGGGGGCAGGTATTATACAATGAGCCGAATTCGAGGAATAAAGTTATGAAAAAACTAAATAAACTAACCGCAATTGCGGGGCTGATGCTTCTACTTTTGATTGTCGGCGCTTGCTCCGGCGTGAAAGACACGGAAGACGAAAAGGCTGTTCGTGAAACTTTCAAAAATTTTTGCCTTTGCGTTTACAATGATGACGCCGAACAAGCTCCGGTGACATTTTTCAGCCGACATGACAAGAAGATCGCTGCCAAACTTTTCACCAATGCGGTGGTAGAAATAGCTGCTGAGCGTGGTCGTCACTTAAATTCTCAAGAGAAGCAAATGCTGACGCAAAAATTTATCGAACGTTGGGATAGCGAAGCTAATGTTTACGATTCACCTATGAATCAAAATGCCAAAAAAATGGCTCAGCGAAATGTGGATAGGATATTGAAAGAGAATGGCAAGACCTTTGATGATTTTATAAAAATGCTAGAGCGCACTCCGGCTCAAAAGATGGGCTTAGTAATAGATCCATCCGGTAAAAAAGCTTCCATTAAAAATATCCACTTCCGCAAAGAAGGCAACGAATGGAAGCTTTCTATGTTGGAAAAAGGTCAAGACCAAAAAGAATTTAAGCGAGTCATAAAGCAAGAAATGGCTAAAGCCTTAAACTTTTAGCAATAATAAAAAGTAGAACGAACGTAAACTAAATCAGCCGCTTGTATAGAGTGCACTTGCAACTATACGGGCGGCTAATTTTATTATTCGCTGCTTTTCTTCCTCACACACCAAACCAGCAGCCCTTCCCAGATAACCATAAGTAGCAGTACCAGCTTATAGTAAAAAGCCATATAAAATAAAATGTACAAAATAGCGCCGATTGGGCCGTGTAAGGTTTCGCTGTCAATTACAAAGAGCATACAGCCAATAGCCAGCGCTGCCCAAAGTAACTTACCGGCATTAGGCAAGCTGCCATTATGTAAGGCAGCTATGATCGCCAAACATGGAATAAGCAGCGCCAAGTGATGATGGCTCCACGAGAGAGGGGACAATACAAGCATAAGTAAAATCCAAGTTGAATAATCTAGCGCTAACAATGTAAAGTTGTCGCTTCCGCTATTTTTGCTTCCGCTTCTGTCGGCGGTTGCGTTGCTGCAAGTTGGATCGCTGCTCGCTATGTTATAATTTTTGCTGCCGATAATGTTGCTGCTGTCGGTACTTTCGCTATTGCTGTTTGTTGGCTCGCTAGCTATTTCGGCACTTTGCACTTTAGCGCCGTTATGCCATAAGAAGGCGGCGCCAGCGGCCAGCAAAGCTACATTGATAAGCTTAATTACAAATGGCGAAACGTCATATAAGCAAGCGTTAACCAAGGTCATAAGCGACTGATTGGAAGCTACTTCTTGGTAGCTTTGCTCGGTAAATAAAAATTGTACATATTGGCCGAAACGGAAAAAGCCCCACTGTAAACCGGCCGAAAGGGACAACATAGCTAAAGTGAAGACACAGTAGCCGACAGCTTTATAACATCGCTTGGCCAAAAGCCAAACTATAAGCAAAACTGGGTACAATTTTAATAAGATGGCTACTGCTAAAGCCAAGCCGCAGAGAAAATCTTGCTTTTTCCAAGCACAAACTAAGACAGCGGCCAAACTGAAAAAGAAAAGTCCGCCCACTTGGCCTAAAAGGAAGTTGTCCAGCCAGACGCCCCAGCTGAAGCTGCCTACAGCAAGTAAAGCCCAAGTGAGCCAAGCGATCTTTTTATCACTGTCGGCAAAGAAATGGCGACAAAGTAAGAGTAGGCCGGCTGCGTAAAGGAAAAATTGCCAGAAGGCGTGCTTTATGTAACCATTAGCGAAGCTACCTTGCGTAAAAGGAATATATAATAGATAGAAGGGCAAAGGATGATTATCAAAAATAGCCCAGCGTCCTTCCGAAAGAGCCAGTGAATACTCTTTCATAAACTGCGGATCGTAAATATTGGCTGCTCCATCTTGCAAAGCTTTGACGGATGCGTAATAGTGGAAAAAATCGTAACCTCCGCCGTTAGCTGCCGGATCGCTTAAGAACTGGATCAATTGGGGATGGAGCAGCCAACCTACTAAACTTAAAAATACCAGTATTATCCAACAGAAGATGATCTTTTTATGTTTACTTACAAATGAATTGTCCATTTTTCTCTCGTTTTTTCTCTGCGAATTGGGCTGTTTTTTCTATATATGCAAGGCTTTGCCCTAGTTTTTCTAGAACCGGCGCAGTACGTTGGCTAGGGTAAGCGTAAGTGGCACCAAGCCTCAATTTTTAAGGAATAATCGGAGCGTAAAACTGTGAAAGCTATTATTGGTAAAGCAGCTCTTGTAACTGGCATTATTTGCCTTATTCAAACTGGAAACGCTTGGAGCCAGCCGAACCTAGAAGGCGGCACAGTAAGCCAAAATATTGTTAAGCCGAATCATTATTTGCTTTTAGCTCAAGAAAATGGTTC
>SFMI01000037.1 GCA_004554425.1 Candidatus Saccharimonadota bacterium
AGTTTGTTGGGTATGACTAATTTTGTAATCAACAACCGCTATAGTCAGGCCCAAGAAAAGGAAGCTGATGATGGGGGAGTGGTACTTATGTGTAAGGCTGGATATGATCCCGGCTACGGAGTTGAAGCTTTGCAAATTTTGAAAAAGAACGACAATGGCAAAGGCGATAGCCAATTTATGAATTCTTTGTTGAGTACTCACCCTCTGACTAAGGATCGTATAGACGATATCCAAGGGCGTGTTGCCGACTTGCGTGAAGAGTATGATCTTTACGAACATAACAGAGGAAATAGCTCTAGCGTTTTGTAGTGTTGGAACCG
This sequence comes from Candidatus Saccharimonadota bacterium, assembly GCA_004554425.1. Lineage (GTDB taxonomy): Bacteria > Vulcanimicrobiota > Xenobia > Xenobiales > Xenobiaceae > Bruticola. The sequence continues at coordinate 321 of SFMI01000037.1, forward strand.
TATTTTGGAGATGTTGGCAATTTATGATAAAGACAGCCTTGTTGCTGACACATAAACGCAATTATAAAAGACAGGTTATAAAATTTTGACTTCCGATAATGTTCAAGCGGAGTTTGCTCCTTATATAGCTCCGCAAAGAGAAATGCCCGAACTTACGGCGAGGGCAATTATTATGGGAATTATCTTTGGAGCTCTCTTCGGAGCTGCTTCGGTCTATTTAGCTTTAAAAGCTGGTATGACCGTTTCCGCCTCTATCCCCATTGCTGTTTTAGCTATATCTTGCGGTCGTAAACTTTTTAATACGACTATTTTGGAAAATAATATTATTCAGACTACAGGATCGGCCAGTGAATCTATTGCTTCTGGAGTAATTTTTACTCTTCCAGGTTTCCTGTTTCTAAGTGCTGGCTCGGACGGCCCTTCCTTCTTCAATTATTGGGTCATTTTTATTTTGGCCTTATGTGGCGGCTTTTTGGGCACTTTTATGATGGTGCCGTTGCGTCCAAATTTAATTGTGCATGAACATGGTAAATTGCCATATCCGGAGGGGACTGCTTGTGCTCAAGTGCTTATCGCCGGCGACCAAGGTGGCGAATTTGCTAAAAATGCCTACTGGGGAGTGGCTGCAGCTTTTATTTACGCTTTCTTTCAAAAAGGCATACATTTTATCGCTCAAACGCCTTGCTATGTTACTTCTTTGAAAAATAAATTTTGGCCTTCAGCTTATGTCGGAGGAGAGGTTACCCCTGAATATTTGGGTGTAGGCTATATTATAGGGCCTCGTCTGGCTGGAGTAATGGTCGCCGGCGGCGTGCTGTCTTGGCTTGTTTTAATCCCTCTCTTGGCCACTCTGCTGCCCATGGAAATGGTCGCTCAGCAATTGGTAAATTTGGGAGAGATGGTTGATGTTTTTACTCTCGGAGGCCCTTGTGGTTGGGATCCTAGTACGGGCACTTTCGCCGATGTACCGGGAGCAATTTACCGCGCTTACGTGCGTCAAATAGGTGCTGGCGCCGTAGCGTGTGGCGGTTTTATTACTTTATTAAAAACTTTTCCCACCATTGTTTCTTCGTTTGTCTCTAGTTTTAAGTCGCTGAAAAATAAAGAGGCAAGCTCTCATAAGCTACGCACCGAGCGCGATCTTTCCATGTTTACGGTCTTAATTGGTTGTGCCGTACTGGTTGTCGTTCTCTCAGTCCTGCCTATTTTGCCTGCTCACAGTGTGCTTGGTAAATGTATTTTAGCTATCTTGATAGTTGTATTTGGCTTTTTCTTTGTTACCGTATCGAGTCGTATTGTTGGCTTGATAGGTAGCAGTTCCAGCCCCATTTCCGGCATGACTATCGCTACTATAATGGGCACTTGCTTAGTGTTTATCGCTTTTGGTTGGACAGGACACGTGTACGAGCCTATGGCTTTGGTTGTGGGTAGTATAGTGTGCATTGCAGCGGCTACTTCTGGCGCCACCAGCCAAGATCTTAAGACCGGTTTTTTAGTGGGAGCTACTCCGCGCTATCAACAAATTGCTTTATTTATCGGAGCTGCTGTCTCTTCGCTGGTAGTAGGCTGGACTATCCACATTTTGGATGCTCCTACTTTAGCTATGCAAGCTCAAGGCATTACTCATGCTATAGGAACAGCGCAATATCCAGCTCCTCAGGGCACTTTGATGGCTACTTTAATTCGTGGTCTTCTCTCTTTTAATTTAGATTGGCAATTTGTAATAGCGGGTGCTTTTCTAGCTTTGACTTTTGAATTGTGTGGAGTGAACGCTTTATCTTTTGCTGTGGGTGCTTATTTGCCAATTTCCACAACTTTGCCTATTTTTATGGGCGGTTTGGTACGCGGTTTAGTCGATTGGCGTCGCGGTGGAGCCGAACAGCAGGCTGACTCTGAGTTGGGTAGTGGTAATTTGTTTGCTACTGGCTTGGTGGCTGGTGGTGCTCTTTCTGGTGTACTGGTCGCTTTGCTAACCGTTAATAATGCGGCAGCCAATTTTATGGCCAGCGTTAGTTTAGAGACAATTTTAACTGCCGTGTTGGGTACTGCCGGTTATAATTTACTGGGACTCATTTGCTTTGTCGGCTTAGGTGCAGTTTTGTATAAATGGGCTGTCGCTGATGATTGTCAGAGCCAAACGACTTTGGAAGTTGCTGAAGAGATAGTAGCTGAAGAAGAAAAAGAATTGGATGAAGTTGACGGTATGCAAAAGTAGTTTTTTCTCTTTCACTTCGGCTTGTGACAACAGCCGCTTCCCACCTTTGCGTCCATTCACCTAAAGGATATTGACTTGTAAAAGTGGTATAGTCAGCGGCTGTTTGTTCGTATATTAGGAGGGGAGCAGGGGGAAAAGTTGTTTCATTTTTTTTGGCTGCGCAGTTTGCAGAAGAATAGTGTTTTATTGGATGGATTGCTATGTCGGATCTATTAGAAAATTTTGTTAAGGGTCAAAGAATTATCAATGAATCTGATCCGCAAATGGGGCTTGGGTGCGTTGAAGAAGTTGTCGATGAGCGTTTATTAAAAGTCTTTTTTCCCGCTAAATCGGAAGAATGTTTGTATAGAATAAAGACCGCTCCTTTGCGTAGAATTATTTTGCATGTCGGTCAAATGGCTGTAGCTCGCGACGGCCGCCATTTTCGTATAGAAAAAATTACGCAAGATGGTGGATTGATTACCTATTGGAATGGCGATCAATCAATGTCAGAAGCTGAGCTGGAAGACAAAGTTCCTCTGTCTAGTTCTTTAGGACGTATGCATTATGGTAATGTAGGTTATCCGGAAGACTTACATTTGCGCTTGTCTGCTCATAAGCTGCGCTCCAAAATGCTCAGTTCTGAGGCTTATTTTATCGGTGCTTCGAGAGCCAGTTTATTACCGCACCAGCTTTACGTAACTGAGCGTGTTTGCTCTATGTTAAATCCTCGAGTTTTACTTTCTGATGAAGTCGGCTTAGGTAAAACTATTGAAGCGGGTCGTATTTTTAGCGTTTTGCGTGAATGCGGACGTGCTTCTAGAGTGTTGATAGTGCTGCCTGATAGCCTAACTAACCAGTGGTTAGCCGAAATGGCTCGCCGCTTCAATGAAGTGTTCAGCTTAGTTGGTAGCGAAGCCCTGGAAGATGACGATCCTTACATGGCTGCTAGACGAGCCATTACTCCTTGGACGGCTCTGAAGGATGGCTTACTTGATGAAGCTCTCAAATACGACTGGGATTTGCTTATAGTAGATGAAGCTCACCATTTGCATGAAGGTCAAGAGGCCTATGAGGCTGTAAGCCAACTGGCTGAGCATTCTCGCAGTGTTTTACTTTTGACCGCTACACCTTCTCGAAGCGGCTTAGAAACAGAGTTTGGCTTGTTGCGTTTGGTCGATCCCAAGCGCTTTACAGATTTCGGTACTTATTGTCAAGAGCGTGAAACTTGGAAACACGGTTCTGATTTGGCTAAAGAATTGCATTTAGCTTTAAATGAAGATAAGCCGGGCTCTGACCATAAGGCTGTTTTTTCAGCTCTTAAAAATATTGAAGCCGAATTTGCCGACGACGAGCAGATAAAACACTTGGGTTGCGCTTTGCAAGAACATTTGGATACGGATAGTTCTGCTGAACACAGCCGCGCTTTGCTTAGTGCTTTAATAGATCGTCATGGCCCTGGCCGTGTATTGTTCCGCAATAGGCGTGCTCGTTTGTCTGGTTTATTCTCTGGACGCGTTGTTCATCCGGTACCACTTTCGCGCAATGGAACTGAAAATGTTTTCCCCGGTTTGGGAGAGCTTACTCCGGCCCAATTGCGTCAAGACCAGCGTGTCTTATGGATCGCTTCCTATGTAAAGTCTCATCCTGGTGAAAAAATTGTTTTAATTGCCAAGCGTATGCAATTAGTAGCCGCTTTGCATGAACGTTTGCGCGATAATTTCGGCATTTATTCCGCAGTATTCCATGAGGGATTGACAGTTTTTGAACGTGACAAACAAGCTGTTTGGTTTACTGATACTGAGGGAGCCGATATTTTGCTTTGCAGCGAAATTGGCAGCGAGGGACGTAATTTCCAAGCCGCTCATACGCTTATTTTCTGGGATATTCCCTTGAGTCCGGACACTGTCGAGCAGCGTATTGGACGCTTGGATCGTATAGGCCAAACCCACCCTGTCGATGTTTACGTTATGTATTTCAAAGGTGGAACTCCAGAAGAGCGCCTCTTCGCTTGGCACAAGATTATGGGCTCTTTCGATAGCCCAGTCGAAGGCGGAGAAGAAATAGCCTCTGCAGTGCACCTCGACCAGGTGTTAATGCAGCCCGGCGACTTTAGGCCTGTTTTAGTGCAATCGTTGGAACTGGCCAAAAAGTATAAGAAAATAGCCGAGGATAATGTCGACTATTTAGTAGACTTAAACTCTTTTAATGAAGAGTGTGGTCAAAAATTAGCTGCTACTATCGAAGCTGAAACAAAACATTTTGATGTTGAAGGAGTAGTTACTAAGCTTCTGGATCGCTTTGGGGTAAATGTTGAAGAGCTGAGCACTGCTGGAATGTACCATCTTACTCCAGGCAAAAATATGCAAATAGATGCTTTATCGCGTTTGCATGAAGGTGGCATGTTAGCCACTTTCAACCGAGAGTTAGCTCTAGCTCGTGAAGAAGTTGAATACTTAAACGGTGCCCATCCTTTGGTAAAAGAATTGCTCTCTTTCGCTTTGGATGGTACTGATGGTAGCGCTTCAGCCGTACATTGGAAATCTGCTCCTAAGAGCGGGCTAGTTGTACAATTCTTATTTATATTTGAGGCTATTGGCCAAGATAATTTAGAATTGGGTCGCTACCTCTCTCCTGTGCCTATTTTGATCAATGTAAACTTAGACGGTACCATCTATCGCGAAGGAATTCCCGCTCATAAGGGGCTGAAGCGTATTAAGCCTAATAGCGTAGTCAAACTTTGGGAAAAGTGTGGCGAACGTGTAGAACTTTTAACTGAGAAGGTTGTAAAAGCCATTCAGAATATGGTTAAACCTATGCGTACCAAAGCTATGGAAAAAGCCAAACTTATTTTGGAAGGCGAAAAACTGCGTTTGCAAGAGCTTGCTAAGATAAATCCTTCAGTAACTCAGGACGATGTGGATACTCAGGAAGAATTAAACGAAGTAGTTTATTCTGCAATTGCCGATTCTAGTCCCAGATTGGATGCTATTCGTTTGGTGTTGATGGAACCTGGCGAAAACGATTAAGAGTTGAACTCCTTATACTAAGCCCTCCTAAGTAGAGGCCTATGCAAAAGGCTCTCTGAGGAGGGCTTCTATTTTTTAGGAGTTTAGCATTGAAATTATGGAGTAATCTACCATCTTGACAAATTTTCTAAAAAAAACTGTTTTTTTTCTTGTAAAGGTATTGACTTAGGTATTGGCCTGATGTATTATCCTTCTCGCCCGGAGGGTTGTGAACGGAGCGTAGCGCAGCCTGGATAGCGCACTTGCTTTGGGAGCAAGGGGTCGCCGGTTCGAATCCGGCCGCTCCGACCAATAGTAAGGTCGCGCTAGGTAGTAAGCATAGGGTATATGCGCCCATAGCTCAGGGGATAGAGCAACTGCCTTCTAAGCAGTGGGTCGGAGGTTCGATTCCTCCTGGGCGTGCCAAAATAATATGGTGGATATAGCTCAGTTGGTTAGAGCGCCGGTCTGTGGAACCGGAGGTCGTGGGTTCGAGTCCCACTATCCACCCCACCTAGACAGCACAGTGTGTTGAGGGTGAAAGTGGGTTGTTAGCTCAGTGGTAGAGCATCTGACTTTTAATCAGGTGGCCACAGGTTCGAGTCCTGTACAACCCACCAAGATGAGCCTCTTCGAGAGGCTCATTTTTTTTTATCCTTTTTTAACAGTAGAAGCCAAATACGGTGCTAAAATATAACAATTATCCTTCCGCTTCCGAATAAGCGGGAATGCTGCTGGGTAAGACCGAAGAGAGTGCGCCGCTCGCTATTAGAATTTTTTTTCGCATATTTGAGGTCTATCGTGGAACAAAACAAAAATATTAACTATTCAAACTTTACAGATGAAGATCGTGCTGCTATCGTCGTCCGGTACTTGGCCGGCGAAGATGAGGGTAAACTGGCCAAAGAGATTGGAGCTACTCCTCAAGTAATTGAAGCTTGGGCTGGCAAAGTCGCTCAGGCAGTTGGACAGAAAAAAAATAACGTCACTACTGAAGAAGAAAAAGAAATCGAAAATAAAATTTCTGAGTTGCAAGGTGAAGTAAAGCAATTACAAGGCCAAATTCAGCAAATGCGCAAATTTGCCGAAATGCGCGAAGTTATCTTGGAGGCTAACTCCAAGCGCCCTATCTTTTTTAAATAGCTTAAAATACTTAGTGCTGTGGTAGAGTTCGTGGTGTATACAATTGCAAAGTCTCTAGCCACGGCACAGCTGATCTTTTTTGCGGCGGTGAAACAATGTCTCTTGGTCTTTATTCTGTCCGCGGGTGGTGCGTGGGCTTAGCGGCGTTTGCTTGTCTTTTCGGATGTAGTATGCCGGTTTCTGCCGATGAAGTATATGTACGCAATAAACCTTTCAAACGTGTTGTCTACATAGACTACAGCTTGTATGCTCCTTTAGGACAATTTGTTCAGGCTATGCGTATGGGAGTAACTACTTCCGAAAATGGGCATTTGTTATTTGTCGCCGATTCTGTTGTTTCTCAGAACAAGGAAATTGAGGATTTACTTGTAGACCGGAAGTCAGCCTGGGCATCCGGAGAAACCAAGTTGTTAGAAGCTGAATATGATGGCGTAGTCTTTCCTATGGCTTATGTTTGGCGTGACAATGAAGTGTGGGTGCCTGTACGTTTATTAGCTGAGCGCTTAGGTTTTACTGTAAGTGACAATAAAGCTACCGGCATTATCGATATAATAGCGCCGCGCCCTATAAGTTATACCGACCGTTTGGCCGCCGAAGAGCTAAAAGCTGAGAAAGCTGCCCAAGTTGAAAGGGCCGAGCAAATTTTGGCCGCTCGCCGATCCGAGAAGCTTAAACGTCAAAAAGAGGAAGCTGAAGAAGCTAGAAAAGCTGCTGCCCAAAAAAAGAAGGCTGCTGCAGTTGTCGCCAACAATATAAAGCGCAAGAGGGTTACCTATTCAGCTGAAGGTGATTTCCCCAGCGAGTTTAACAATGATGCCGCTTTAGCAGGAGTAACTCCCAGAAGAGTAGGGCGGTCTTCTGCTTTGGCTACCGGTGTTAAATCAGCAAAAAAATCAGAGTCGGAAGGTTCTTACCCTAAAGCCAAGCCGCGCCCCAAGAAGAAAAAAAATGCTCAAGCTTCTGCTAAAGCTCAAAAGGTTGCCGAGCCTAAATCTGAAGTGAAGAGTACTGAAAAAAAACAAGAGACTTCGCAAGTTGAGCCTGTAAAGGTTGTTCCTTTTGTCTCTTATAGCAATCCCCAAGTCAGTGCTAATTACGGCGATGGCAATATAGAATATTCAGTAAATATTTTTAATCGCTCAGCGGCTGAAGCCAAAAAAGTGAGTGTTGTATTATCTGTTGTCGACAATAACGGTAGCAAAGTTTTTACCAAGCGTGAAGAATTAGGCACTGTGGGAGCTGGAGAGACAAGAATTCTCAAAGGCACTGGACGCCATCCTTTGCGCAGCAGCATTCCTAGAATTTCTTATTATTTGGAAGTTGAACTCAATTGGGAAGGGCACTAGATTCTTTTTAGAATTTTTGTGCTATGCTGCTTTTGAAACTTTATTTTTTCTGATTGGACTATTCTATGGCAGGTATTATGGCTGCTCGTCCGAATGGTTCGAAGTTGATTTTTGTAAATATACTTACCTAGCGGAGGAACTTTATGATCTCGGTTAACGATTTTCGTACCGGCTTGACGGTTGAAATTGACGGCGACCTCTATCAAATAGTCGAATTCTTGCATGTAAAACCTGGCAAAGGCGCCGCTTTTGTCCGTTCCAAAATCAAAAACATCAAAACCGGTTACGTTATCGAGAAAACGTTCCGCGGTGGTGAAAAGATCATGCGCGCTCACATCGACCGCCGCAAGATGCAGTTCACCTACTCCGACGGTGATATGTATCACTTCATGGATTTGGAAACCTACGAAGATTTAGCTATCGACGTGTCTTTGCTTGGCGACCAGAAGCAGTGGCTCAAAGACGGTATGGAAGTAGACGTCGCTTTGCACAACGATGTTCCCATTGGTGTTGAAGTTCCTAACTTCGTAGAGTTAGTTATCACCCACACCGAGCCCGGTTTCAAAGGCGATACCGCTACTGGCGCTACTAAGCCAGCTACTTTAGAGACTGGTGCTGTGATCAACGTTCCTCTTTTTGTGGAAATTGGCACCAAGGTGCAAGTTGATACTCGCTCTGGAGAATATTTACGCCGCTTATAATACAAACGAGCGTTTCTTAAGGCACTTTGTGCCCTAGTAAGAGAGGCGGGCCTATGCGGTTCGCTTCTTTTTTTATGGTTTTGGAGTTGAATTTGTTTAGAGGAAGAATAGTCGCCTTAAAGAACGAGAAGAACTGGTATGTTGTTAAATTTTAAACGCTTTTCTGCTATTTCTGTATCTTTGTTATTGCTTTCCGGATTGTATGCTTGTGGTCCAGCAGCTCAGTCGACTCATTTTAGCGGTCAAATAGGTCGTTTTTGTGAAGATGGTATTTCCTTTACTGTACCTATAATTGAGCGCTCTCAAGAAGTTTCTGGAGAAGATCAATTTTGGGAATTGCGTCGCGGTATTGGCAATACAGTTGTAATTGCTTTGGCTCCGCTAAATGTCCAACCTGATGCTCCTCATTTTAGAAGCAATGTGGCATTGACCAAAATCAATATAGAAAATCCTCAAGTGGATGCTGCCGAGTTTGCTAAAGTTCAGATTGAGCATATGAAGGGGGAACTTAAAGAAATCGGCGATATAGAAGAGGGCGTTGATGAGACTGCTCCTTGGGTGAGCTTCACTCAGGTAAAAGACGGTTTGAAGGTTCATAGTAAGGCTTGGTTTTTTGTTGAGCCTATTAAAGACGAACAAAAAGAGAGAGCTGGCTATGTGCTTTTGGGTTCAGCTGTAGATTATAAATCTACTCTGGAAGCTCTTAAGGCTAATCCTGCTTTGAGCAACACTACCTTGGAAGCTACTCTTAACAAATTCCACGATATTGCTCAAACCTTTAGTTTCGGCCGTTTCCGCTCCGGATTTATAAAACATGCTGAAGCTTTAGCTACTATAGAAGATAAATTGGCTGCTAATAGTACAAAAGCTGGGCCTGTCCAAAAAGCGGCTGCTCCGTTGGCTAAATCAAATACCAAGGCTGCTGCTCAACCAGCTTCTAAGGACGAAGTGCCGACTGCGCCTTCGGGCAAGTAGGTTACGTTTTTGTAGGCGCTCCCATCTTTTTTCTTGAAAGATAAGGGAGCTTTTTTTTTGGAAACGTTGGCTATATAAATTAAGGGCTGAGGTAGTTATGACTGAAGATAAATGGAAAGTTTGCGCTTTATGTCGCTACTTAGAAACTGTCGATAACGGCTTGGAAATAGATGAAGTTTTGGATACGGAATATGCTCTGTTTCACTGTGCGCGGTTGAATATTTTTCGCCATGAAGAATATTTAATGGTTCCAGTAACTGACAAGGTAGAAGACAAGCGCACTGATGTTTGCCCATATTGGGAGCCCTGGAGCAAGGACTGCTTTGGTGTCCAAGAGCGTTTCTTAGGATTGCCGGAAGCGGAAAATTTGCTCGTAGCTGAAGAATCAGAGTTAGCTGGTCTTTTTGACAGCGTTTTTGAAGATAAACAAAAGCAGGCAGTCGATGAAGAGGCCGGAGAAGGTTCCGACAAAACTAAAGGAGGGGACGATTTATGAAGATTATATCCACACTTTCTAAATTGAAAAAATTGGGCCCGCGTACTTGGTGTGGAGAAGTTGGCAAGTTTGGTGTCTCTGTAGTGCGAGAATTGCGCCATATCAGCTTGGAAAGTGCTCAAGAGCGTTTGCACGAACTGAGCTCCTGTGAAATGAAGGGGCTGGTGGTGCCTTATACGGTTTGTGAGGAAGAAGGACGTATTTTTGTGGTGCGTCCTTGGGTTGAAGGTTATCCTCTTGAACCTGTGATAAATGCAGAGACAGTTTGCCAGATTTTGGAACTATTGGCTTTGGCACCTTCTGAATTTATTATTTACGATTTGCGTCCTGAACATTTAATCAAGCAAGGCGATAAAATAGTACTCTGTGATCCAGGATTTGAAGAACGTGGCCATTCGCCTTATTGCGCTCCAGAACAAGTAAATAGAGGCGAAATAATTCCTGGTGTTGTCGATTACCAATTGGGAGCCACTTTGTATCATTTGCTAAGTGGGAGTCCGCCTCCAGATGCTCAGACTTTGCTTATACCTGATGTGGAATTGGAGCCCTTGGCCGATTTATCTAAAAAGTTGAATCGCTATATCGCCAAGTTGTTCGATCCCGATCCTATGGAACGTCCTTTGCCATCGGACTTGCTGCCTGATTTTAGCGATTGGGCCCACCGTCTTAAGCAAGAAGAAAAGCAACTCAATAAAAAACAGAAAAAACGGCGTTGGCCTTCTTCCGAGCAAAAAGCTGTTAGCGGCGCTCCGCAACCTTCCAAAAATAAAACTACCATAGAATTGGCTATTGAGAGTGAATATGCTGATGATTCCGATCCTGTGGGAGCCGCTTTAGCTCAGAAAGCCGGTTTATTAAAAAATGCCGTAAGTTCGATAGACTGGTCTATTGTGGCTATGGTTGCTTTGCCCTTGATTGGCACCTTATGTGTAGGTGGGTTACTATTTTATAGTGGTATTATTGGAACAGATGCAAATGATAGCCATGCGCTTATTGTAGCCACTCGTCCTACACCTACTTTGGATAATTTGCCTCAGTCTTGGGTCTCTCCCAAGGACAATGCTCCCATGATTTTAATCCCTGCCGGTTCCTACTATAGCGGGCCTGTACCTGCTGCAGGTAAAGCGGCTCGACCCTTGGCCGTTGAATTGCCTGCTTTTTACATAGACAGATATGAAGTAACCAATAGGCAATTTAAAAAATTTGTAGAGGCTACAGGTTATAAAGCTCAGGGCAATTGGGAAGAAGCCGCTACTGACGATCGTTTGGATCATCCTGTAATCAGAGTCTCTTTTTATGATTGTGAAGCTTATGCTCACTGGGCTGGCAAACGATTGCCTACAGCTGATGAATGGGAAAAAGCTGCCCGTGGAGGAGATTTGCGCCTTTATCCTTGGGGTGGTACGGAACCTGATTATACAAAGTTTAACTGTGTTGAGAGCGGCTTGAGTAATACTGCTCCTGTGGGCTCTTTCCCCAAAGGTGCTTCTCCTTACGGCGTTGAGGACATGGCTGGCAACGTATGGGAATGGGTCGATACTTGGTTTATTCCCTACGGAGCTACGGAAGACTACACGCCTTTGACTAAAGTTATTAAAGGCGGTTCGCGTAGTGATAGCGCTGCTGATTGTATGCTTATTCAAGAGCATGGCGTGCTTCCCGAGCAAGGGCGTTTGGCCAATTCAGGGTTCCGCTGTGTGTTTGATCCTTTGCCCGGATCTCAAGTTAAGGCAGTCAAGTCGGATAACACAGCTAAGAAAGCAATGACTCCGGCCAAGAAATTGCGCTCTTTGGAGCAACTTACTCCCAAGCCCAAGAAAGTCAAACCAGTTGAAGAGCAAGCTACTGAAGTACCTTTCGCATACGGAAGTGGAGAAGGCGACTACGATCCGGCTTTTGATAATAACTACGACTATGCTAATGACTATAGTCGGGAGCCTGTGTACGAATCTTATGAAAACTCCGTTTCAAATGAGAGCAGCGATTTGCCTACTGAAGATTCTGCATCTGATAGAGGACATACTCAAGCTATTGACAAAAAAGCTGATAATAAGGAGCCTGCATTCGTTAATCGTACGGAAAGCGGAGAAATTATTCCCACGGCTCCTGCCGATCCTTCACAGAAGTCTGCTCCTGTGATTCCCGACTTTAGCAAAGGCAGCAGCAGCGGCTACGTAGATGAAGATCAAGTTAACTATTATTAACTTAAATTTAGTTGCGGTACTTATGGTGATGGCTCTGCTACTTATGGGATCTGATCAGGCTTGGAGCCGTCGTCATAAGCAATTACCCCAACCTACGCCCACATCTGCAGTACCTCTATATGGTGAAGATGCGTCTGCTACTATTTTTCCAAATGATGACGATACAAGACGGCCTGCCTCTGCTACTCAAGAGACTAAGCTGAATACAGAGCCTATAGACCAATTGCAAGATTTGCACAATCCTATTCGCGTGCTTATCTATCAAGGCAGCGGCTCTGTAAAATTGCGCACTGTGGCAGAACCATCGCCGTCTTTATATCCTGCTTCCTATCGGTTTGATAGTGATAATTTAATTATTGATGGCCTGTTAAGTGAAGCGTCTGAGTGTGAAATAAAGCTTAATAGCAATGGTGAAATATTCAGTTGTGCTGCTGGGTATGTATTACAAGTGAGAGGCACATTATATAGAGGGTGTATTAAAGTTGAACGTGATGTTGATAGTTTTAAACTAATTAATTACGTTGCCTTGGAAGATTACTTGCGTGGAGTTGTGCCTAAAGAACTTTTGTGCAACTCTCTTGAGGCTGTTAAAGCTCAAGCTGTAGTCGCTCGTACTTATGCTCTGGCTCGATGTTTCTCTAACACAACTTACGATGTAGATTGCGGAACTCGCTCTCAGGTTTACGGAGGGGCGTCAGCTGAAGCTGCTATATCGGATAGGGCTGTTGCCGAAACGAACGGATTAGTTTTAACTTATCACGGCAAGCTAGCTAATCAAACTTTATATCACTCGGCTTGTGGGGGCAAGACAGAAAGTCCACTGTATGTGTACGGTTCTTACTCTGAACCTTATCTTATGAGTGTGGATTGTATAGATGAACAAGGAGTAGCTGATTGTGCCTCTTCTCCTTATGCTTCTTGGCAAGTTAGATGGAGCAAGGATGAACTTGGGCAGGAGCTTAGCCAATATTTCGGGAAAAAACTCGGATCTGTGGTCGGATTGGAAGTTGTTGAGCAAGGGCCTTCAGGCCGGGTTGCCAAACTAAAAGTACATTTCGAAAACGATTCGACAATGCTTTTGGAATATGGAGCCATCCGTTCCGCTTTGCGCTTCAAAGATGCGGCTGGTAATGTTCGCTCTTTGCCTTCGGCGAAGTTTTCCATTACAGAGGGACTTTTCGAAAGTCCAGAAGCAAAAATCGCACATTCTGAGCAAATGACGCCTATTATGGGTCAAGTTCTGAACCTTGTGGAAGCTGAAAAGGACTTAGAAGAAGAAATAGCTGATTTGCGCCAACCTGATAAACAATCTAATTATGTTACTTTGTCAGGGCAAGGATGGGGACATGGGGTAGGCATGTGCCAATGGGGAGCTATGGGCATGGCCAAACGAGGCAAAGATTATAGGCAAATTCTTGCCAGGTATTTTGTCGATACTAAGATCGATTCTTTGGAGAATTTTGTCTTGGATAAATAAAAATGGCACAAAATTGATATGTATTTTCTACAATGGAGAAAATGCAAAAAACGATCCGGTCGGAAATGAGAGGGTACAATGCTTTACAGAAAAGGTTCCATCTTCTTTAACGAAATGCAAGATCAGCCAAAAATTTGGCGCAAAGTTTTAGAGACAATGGCTTCCAAGAGCACTTCTATGGTGGAGTGGATTCGCAAGCAAAATTTCGGCCAAGTTGTTTATGTCTCTACCTCCGATTTCTACAATATCGGACTTTCGGCTGCTAAAATTACCCACTTAGTTTCCGGATTAAATTCTTTAGCTGTGACGGCCAGCGAGCTTATGTTTGGTCGTCGCCCTCCCTACGACGCTCGCATTCGTACTTTGGTTGTTGTTCTTTCTGCTCCCGAAATTGCCCAAGAGATAGGATGGGGGGTAGAAAGACTCAAACAACTCGATCCCAAAGCTCAGATTATTGCTTTAGAAGTTGGCGAAAAGGCCTCTTTAGAAGAAGGCTTGGCCATTACTTCAATTGTTTTCCCTGAATTAAAAGGGAATATGAAGATTCCTATTTTGAGTGCCAACGGTATGCTTTTGGCTTGTATGACTTTGGTCGGCTGGATTTGTGGCAAGCAAGTACTGTTAAATGAACTTAACGCACTTCCTGAAATTTTGGGCGCTCATTTGAAGACTTGGCAAGTTAAAGCTCAACAAATTGTGATGATGGATAAGTTGAGCAATATCGCCTTTTTAGGCTCTGGTCCCTTCGAAGGAGTAGCTAGAGAGGCCGCTTATTTAATTTCCAGGGTGGCTGGCTTACCTAGTACCAGCAACTATTTTATTGAATATCGCCATGGCTACTATGGTTATGCTACCAACCAGACTTTAATTGTGGGTATGGTGTC
>SFMI01000038.1 GCA_004554425.1 Candidatus Saccharimonadota bacterium
CTTTGAAACTCCAAGAAGGTAAGGCAGATGTGGTCAATGTGGTGTCCATGCTTTTAAATGGACGAGAAATAAGGGGGCTAAGCGAAACTCCTAATTTAGAAATCGATGATAGTGTCCAGCCTGATGTTTACGATTTAGCTCTCAGCTTTATCGAAAAGACTGAACGTGGTGGAGCTCAACCTGTAGTTAACTACTTGGTGAAAGAAGCCAAATTGGCACAAATTGGAGTTAATAAGCCAACTTCGTTTTTGGAGAACATTTTTACCATGCGTTTGAGTCCCAAAGGCATTATTGAAGGATTCGAACTTATTAAAGGGCGCAAGTCTAATTTGCTTGACGATACGCATACTGCTCAGCTTTTATCTTCTCTGTGGATTGGCCGTCCTAACAAGAGGGTGCGCATAGGTGAACCTTGGGATAGTCGCTGGGTTATCAACTATCCTTTAGACACAGTTTCTGGCAAGTCTTTAGTTTTAGAACATCGTCTCAAATATTCTATTGCTGATATTCGCCATGACGATAACGGTATGGATGTAGCTCAAATTAACTATATCGGCTCCATTGTAGTTAGTCCCAAAGAAAAATTACCGGAAAATGTGGAAGTTTTGGGCAAAGGGCGCATTGAAGGCCAAGCTTATATGAACATAAAAGACGGCTCCGTAATTGTCGCTGACGACAGAACCGTTTGGGTTTATGCAGTGCGTTTTTTTGATGAAGATATGGAAGACTTGAGAATTTTTGATCGCAAGAGTCGTGTTTTCAGACCAAGAGTTGTTCCTAAAGCTGGAGCTGAATTTAGTAGCGCTATGCCCAAAGATGGGGAAGCCCCCGGACTCAATCAAGTTGAGAAGCAATCTCAAAATGTGAATGCCTCTAAGGCTGATTCTTAAAAGTAATTTTCTTCTATTTTGAAGGAATAACAATTATATTTAAGCTCAGCCATTTTTATCGAGGTGGCTGGGCTTTTTTTTGTCAATTTTAGTAAGCCTGACCGAAAAAGCAGGAAACCATTCAAAGCAAGCTCGAATATTCCTGCGGCTTCTTTTTGTTGGGGGCGGGGGTATTTTCTTCCGACAAAATAGCTGGGGCGGTTTTGATAACGAAACTTAGACGTTTTTTAAGGTCTTCTCTTTTCATTAACGGTGCTTTTGGCGCGATCTTATTGGTTTTGCTTGTAGTGGGCATATACTACGGTTGCACGATTATTTCCGAGCAGCGTCAAGAGTACCGGGTTAAGTTGGCTCAGTTGGAAGAATGTGAGCGCGATGTTGCTCAAGTTCAGGCTGAAGTCGATATCTTGGAGAAAAAGAAGGCTCGTTTACAACAAGCCGATGGAGTTAAAGATGCGGCTAGGGAAAAGTTGGGCATGGTAAGTAAAGGCGAGGTCGCCTATGTTGTTAAGGGAATGCCCGATGAGGAAGATCCTTCCAACAGAAAGAGAATTTCTGCCGGAACTTACAAACCTGGACGCAGGCCCTCTGGCTTCTTTTTCACCTTTTTCGGCCCTCTCATTTTTTAGCTTGTGAATTAAAATAAGAGCGGACAAGTGAAAGTTACTTCTCACTTGTCCGCTCTTGCTTTTTGTGGCGTTCTTCCGGGAACGCCTATTTATTTTCTTTTAGCTTTTTTTAGGGCCAGTAACGTTTGAGAATAGGATCATCCTCATCACCTTTAAATATGCACACTTGGGTGCCGACATTGACGCGCTCATAAAGATCTTCAATATCGGGAATAGTCATGCGCATACAACCGTGGGAAGCTTTGGTACCTACCGTATCGGGGTATGGTGTACCGTGGAAACCGACAGAATCGCCGAAGCCAATCCAGCGTGTCCCTAACGGATTGTTAGGGCCAGGAGGAATTTGCTTAGCATCTTTGGCCCACTCGGAATTGGGGGGCAGCCAAGTGGGATCCTTGGCCATATCTGAAATAAAATAAGCTCCCAGAGGAGTAGGATGCTCATCGACTCCAATAGCCACTTGATAGTAACGCGTATTGTTTGCTTCGTCGACTAACACTAAAGAATATTGAGACAAATTGACGTATAAGCGTGTGCTTAAAGCGCTAGTAACCAAAACACCGGCTATGCCATCTTGACCTAAATTGGCTTCGGCTTGCAAGTGCATGACCGCTTCTTTAGTCTTTTTGTCAAATTTGCCCTTAACGTAGCCTTCTTGCAAATAGCCTCGCAAAGCTAAGCGGCGTTGCAATTCAGCCACATCATCACCTATAGCGCCTAAACCTAAGGGGGCTTGCCCATATTTTTCGGTAGTATTCACACCAAAAGTAATGCCGCGTTTGGTCGATAAGCCAAAATTGTCGTAGACAATTACTTCGACCAAATGGGTACCTTCATAAAGTGTAGGTAATTTATAGCGATAATTGAGCGTATTTTGGGTAGAAGCAGTCTTAGTAACCTCAGCTAAATCGGAGTTGGACTCTTTAGACTTAGCCGAAACTACTTCTTGGCTCATTTGTCCATCAGCTTCTACCTTAAGCACGGTAAATTCTGTATTATCGACACTTTGGCGTAAAACGCCATCTACATAAATATCTAATTTGGCCACTCCTGAATCGGCATCTGTAGCTTTTATATCAAAAGTGAGGTCTTTACTAATAAAAATAGTATAGGGATCTTTGGGGCCTACATCTATACGCTCGTAACTTTTTCCATTAGATGCAGTAACCGGAGCTTGCTTTATAACTGGCTCTACATGAGGAGGCTCAAAGTCGCAAATAAATTGGCGTTGGCCAGAAACTGAGTTGCCAGCTTCATCGTGTACATTCCAATTGATAGTACAAAGGCCACGCTTTGTAGGTAAAGTTAGGCAGAAAAAGCCTTTTTCGTTAGCTTGAGCAGTAACCGAATGCTCACCTATGGAAGCCGTAACAACTGCGCCGGGTTGATCGGCAGTGCCTTGTAAAGTAATTTTGTTTTTATTGGATTTATAACCGGCTACGGGGTGAGAAATACTCACTTTAGGAGGAACTGTATCGACAACTACCAGCCAGCGCTCGTCATATTGGCCAGATTTTATAGCAAAAATATGCTCTCCGTCGGCTAAAGCACTCGGTTGAGCCGAAGCGCGTCCCAATAACCAGTCGTTGCTCACTTCTAGCTCTTGCCCATCTACAGTAACTTTTATAGGAGCAGGGGGAAGGCCAGAATAATTGACACAAAGGATAGGAGCAGAGTTGGCAACAGCCAATTTCATACCCACCTTAGGAGCGTGCGCTGATAAATTCAAATCACCTATAGCAACACTGTCAATTTGAAAATGGCCAGATTTATAGATATAAAGTGATATTAAAAGAAGCAGCGCAAAGCCTATAACTGCCGAAGCTATAGGGACAACTCCCCAAACGAAGCTCTTCTTGCTCTGCGCTGATTGACAAGTAGTCATAATATAAAAACTGTCCGCCAGAATTCAGTTATGCTCTTTGATTCAATAAGAAATAAAGACCTGTAAAAACTTTGAGATCGACTTGGATACCGGCAGCCATTTTTACCTTAAGCCACTCTTCGACATCATCCAGAGGAACCAAGTGTACTTGGATTTTTTCACTACTGTCGCCGCCGCCGGGGCCAACTTTCTTGATGTTCTTGGCTAAATAAAAAGTGATAATTTCCGAAGTAATGCCTGCAGAGGCTGGCCCTTCGGTTAAATAGATCATCTTTTTAGCTCTGTAGCCGGTCTCTTCTTCAAGTTCACGTTGGGCTGCTTCTTCCAAAGTTTCGGAATGGCAACCGTCTTTGTCTCCCACTAAGCCGGCTGGAAACTCAATAACTCTTCCGTGACAGGGAATACGTTCTTGTTCTACCAGTACTACTTCTCCATTGGGAGTACAAGCCACCATAGCTACTATACCGGTGACATTTTTGCTGCGCTGGGCATATTCCCAGCGTCCTTCGCGTATTAAATTTATGAATTTGCCTGCGTAAAGAATTTCTGTATTATTAGTCATTGCAAATCATCTCCAAGAAGGCCGCTCAATTCTAGCCGCTTACTGCAAAACCTGCAGAAGGCCGCCGAACCGTCTTTCGAGCCGAAATAAGCTTTCACTGCTTCAAAGTCACGCTTTGATGTTCTTTGTCGATAATGTATTCCCGGTAGCCCAAAACTGGATCGGCACTATAGCCGGATAGTAATTCCTCTATAGTGATAGCTTGTTCTGGTTGAGGAGGAAAAAGGGCGCTTTGCAAAGCTGGGGCCAGTCCTGAAGGCATACCGTCTGAGCCCCAAAGTAAATCTTTTCCTGGTAAAAAGCCGACCTGATCGATAAGCATACGCAATGGATTATTGCGCTTACAGCAAACTGGACTGAGCTTATGGGCGTAAACTGATGAATCATGGCTGAAATTGGGTTGCATACAAAGCGTTATTCCCAATTGTTTGCACTCTTGAGCTTGCTTTAAAGTAATAAACTGACAATGTTCCAGACGCAACTTAAAGCGACAGCCAGTCGGTTTAGGGCCACAACTTTGCAAAATGCGCAGTACTTGAGCAATGGCCATGTCTCCTATAGTGTGGATAGCCGTATCCGCTTCCCAAGCTATACATTTACGTAAAATAGCTGCCAATTCATCGTCTTCATAAATAAGGACGGGATGGCCATTTTTAACATAGCCTTCGCTTATAGCAGCTGTGCCAGCTCCCAAAGCTCCATCGGCAAAAAGTTTAATGCGTATCCTTTCAGTAGCATGGTTTGTGGTCGCATTTTGCTCTTTTTCTAGGCTGTCGCTTTCACGCCAAGGCCGACGGGTTTTTATCTTAAAATTGCCACACAGCTTAGCCGCACAAGCGTAGGGAAGCGTATACATCATATCTTCAACACCGTAAAGCCCAGCCTGGCGCCAATTATCTATGCAACGCTTGAAAGCTGGAGCTAAATGTTCGGCGCTTAAGCATAGCGCCGGATTCTCCGAGAAAAAGAAAAAAAGTTTGGCCATTTCTTTTTCGGCTTGCTTGGCTGTGCGAGGATAAGGTTCTAGGTGCTCTTTTCTGAGTATGTCGGCGGCCTTGGCATTGCAAGTATAACCGTGCAAACAATTGTTGAGAAAAATTAGCGGCGGAAGTGACTTCAAGTCGGTCTCAGTAAGCTGTATAGCTTCATTGCGCAAACCTACAACTACAGTTAAATAGCTGTCGGACTTAATGTTAGTGCGCAAATAAGCCAGCATATCTTCTTTTGACGTATATTGGCCAACATAAGGAAAGCAGCTTAGCATGGCGCTGAAGCTTAGGTGATTATGATGGTCAAATATTAAAGGAAGGCGCTCTATATACGACATTACGGCGTTTGTTTACTTTGAGGACGTTTTCTCCGGAACCCATTGGCTAAGCTTTAGAGCCTTATTCTCGACAATAAATTCGGCACGATCGCACTTAGGCTGGCTATTTTGATTATACTCAAAAACCTTACCCACAAGAACTTTTGGTTTAAGTTGACCGCTGGGATTAGATAAAGTCTCGAGCCAACGAGCGTGAGGGCCGTAATCCTGAGGCAATTTAGTCCAGTAGAAAGTATTACTGGAGTCTTTACCCATTAAACATTGACTGGATTCATAGGTAAGGGTGCCTTTATTGTTATCCCAAGTCCAAATAGCAAAGACAGCTGGGCGAACATCTGAACGGGGGACAGAGACCAATATTTGAGGTTTGTCACCTTTTATCTGTCCGGCCATTTGTAAATCGGAAATACCCCACATAAAATAGCCCATAGCGCGTTTGTCTTCATATGAAGCTATCTCCGGACTTCTACCTAGCACTTTTCCGTGGCGATCGGTTATTACTAATTTGGCAAAAGCGTTATTATCTTGATCGATCTTAAATACTTTCAGACTGATATTTTCGCAATACCTATCTCCGTCAAGATCGGCTCGTATAGTCTGTACGGTTTGGCCGACTTTGTATGGTGGCTCTTGGGCAGCTTGAGCTTGACTGACACACCACAAACTCGCAGCCAAAATTCCTAAACAAGCGGCAGAGGAGTAGGCAATTTTTTTTAAATTCATAAAGTTAAAAACCCCCTTGAAGAAACAATAGATAAAACCGAGTGGATCTTTCTTGACAACTACAGCTTTCCTTTGCTGTTACCTCGATCTTTTCTAGACAAAAAAATCCCGGCGCTACTTGGCTTAGATAATAAGTAGGCCGGGTTGTTCCGAAATAATGTGAACTAAATTTTTTTAGAAAAGCTCAGGTGGAGTTAGCTGGCTACCATTCCAAATGAGGGCGGGCTTAAAATCTAAATAGTCAGCCGAAGTTAAGTAATAATTTACTCCATTTTGGCTGTAGCTTAAACCTGGCTTGGTGTAGTTATGAATGTGGCCAAAGACGCAAGCGTCTACTTTGTATTTCTCAAGTAAAGCGCTAAATTTACTCTCTTGCATAGCTCCAGCTTGCGGAGGATAGTGCATCATAGCTAAGCGCAAACTAGCTTGCGGATCTAAGCTTTTTAAGCCTAGCTCTAGTCTGGCCAACTCGCGTTGAAAGATCTTTTCGTCTTGAGCGTCGTACTCTGGAGAAGTAGTCAAAGCCCAGCCTCTTGAGCCGCAAATACTCACTCCGTCAATATTAACAGAGTCGTTTTGGACGAAAATAAGCTCAGGGTAAGTATCGCGCAAACGGCTAATACTCTGCCACCAATAATCGTGGTTGCCCCTAATGAGCACTTTTTTGCCGCTAAGAGCGGTAAGCCAATGCAAATCTTGTTGAGCTTCCGGTGGGCGCATAGCCCAAGAAATATCGCCTGCTACTAAAACAATATCGTCAGGCTTAACTAATGCGTTCCAATTGTCAGCAATCTTTTGCCAATGACAGCGCCACTTTTCGCCAAAAATGTCCATGGCTTTATCATTGCCGAAAGATAAATGTAAATCACTTAATGCGTAAATATTCAAAACACCGCAATTATACAAAGACTTATTTTTTTGCGCAAGATAGGCAGAAAACTTTATTTTTTTGTTATAACAGAGGTTGTCCCCTCAAGCTTGCCAAAATGTTTGATCTAAAAATATATGAAAGGCCAACAATCAATATGCGTTCAAGCAAAAAAATACTAAGTTTGTTGCTAACTATTTTGCTTTTACTCTCTGTTTCGAATGCTTATGCTAAGCCAATTGGCACCAAGGCATCTTCTGAAACTCAAAGTGTATCTTTTATTCACTGGTCGGACATCCATTTGGGCGATAGTCACACGCCGCGCTCCGTTTGGGATGAGGCTTTTGCAGCTGGACGTAGCGACGATTTAGCTTCTTTTTACATTTTAAGTGGCGACTTGGTTGATAATAAAAAATTGGATAATTTGCAATTTAATAATCGAGTAGCTGATTTTTGCTCTTCTTATTTGGAGCCTTTAGTTAAAGAAGGCAAACCCGTATTGGTAACTTATGGCAATAATGATTTTTATATAAATTACAACACCGATCCGGAAAATATGCGTCCCACTATGGATTTATGGCGCAAAGCCATGGGCGATCAATATTATCTAGATGAATTGGGCAACGGTGTCTATCCTGAACGTATGGGCGGTATTACTTGGATTACCATTAATTCTTTAATTTTTTCTCCTATAAATTCTTGTCCGCCTGATGAACTTAAAAGCCAGCGCGAGCGTACTTTAAGGTGGTTAGAAGCTGCTTTATCTGCAGTACCAGATAACAATACAGCTGTTATTGTTTGCCATGTTCCTCCTTGTACTGATGCCTACAATCACAAATCTATGTGGGACGATAATTCGTTAAAAACTTTCCATAAAATTGTTTCTAATATAGGTTGCCATGTGATAGTTACTTCCGGTCACACTCATCGCAACGAGTTACATACTCTTTGTGTAAGTGATATTGAGACAGTGCCTATAGTCATTGTCGGATCTATTGCCCAAAAGTATGGGTATTACGCCAATTATCGCCGTACTACTTGGGAATTTAATAAACAAACCGGTTTAGCCGAAAATTTGAGCTGGGACTTAAAATATATAGATCCTGAAAAGGGCTGTCGTACAGAAGTGGTAGAAGGGCCTACTTTGCCTAAAACTTGGCTTGATTTCCGTCGTCAAATTGCTGAAGATGATGAAGCTTATAAATATTATTTGCGCGATTTCTATTCTTGTGAAGACAATTGGTCTAAACTTATTTCCGATCAGAAGTTACGTCAGGAATTAGTTGAAGAAGTATTCGTCAATACTGGCTTGGAAGGTTGCGATCCAGCTGTAGATGATTCTGACGAAACTGAAGAAGAGGCTGAAGCTGCTTAATTTAGATAACAAATATTGTGGCAATTCAACATAGTTGGTTGCCTAGAAAAGAGTCCGCCCTTTTTCCGATAAGGAAAATTGGGCGGACTTTCCTCTATTTAGACAGAGCTTCCAAATAGGCGAGCACTTGTTCAATTTTAGTTATTAAAACTTGTGGCTTAGGATAATCTAAATTACCAGCAGCGCGACCGCAAATGCCATCTAATTGCAAAGCCATTTGATCTTGGCTGGCTTTCCAACCTACTAAATTGGACAATTTGCCCAATTCGCAAGGAGTAAGCTGGCGCATAAAAGGAGCCACAAACCACATAACGCCACCTTTAACTCTTATTGAAGGAATAAGCGTAGAGCGGCATTTTAATTTTATGCGTACTAAGCTGAGCAAATGCTCGGTAAGCTCTGGCAATTTCCCATAACGGTCGCGCAATTCTTCACGTATGTCTTGGAGCTCATCATTACTTTCGACTGAAGCTATACGCTTGTAAAGGACGACTTTTTGCTGCGGATCGCCAATATAATCATCAGGCAAACCTGTAGAAATGGGTAAATCTATAACTACATTTTGTTCGTTATTAGCCGCTTCTTGCTCGGGATCTTTATGATTGCGCAGCGCCTTTACGGCGTCGCTGAGCATACGACAATATAAGCTGAAGCCTACAGCCGCTACGTGGCCGGATTGTTCGGCACCTAAAATATCGCCTGCGCCGCGAATTTCTAAATCTCGTTTGGCTACTTGGAAACCTGCTCCCAATTGGGTAAAGTCACGAATAGTTTCCAAACGTTTTTTAGCCTGATCGGTAAGCTTGCGACTAGGTGGATAGAGCAAGTAGCAATATCCCTGTTTGGCGCTGCGCCCTACGCGGCCACGCAATTGATAAAGCTGAGCCAGCCCCAAAGCGTGGGCATTATCAATAATAATAGTATTTACGTTAGGTACGTCTAGGCCGCTCTCGATAATAGTAGAGCATACCAACACGTCATATTGGCCTTCGTAAAATTCCATCATTACTTTTTCTAGCTTTTGTTCGCCCATTTGACCGTGGCCCACAGCAATGCGGGCTTGCGGCAAGAGCCTTTGCAAATCGGCAGCTACTCTGGCAATGCTTTGCACGCGATTGTGTAAGAAATATACTTGTCCGTGACGGCTTAATTCGCGCACAATAGCTGCTTTTATCAGTTCGGCGTTGTGCTCGAAAAGGTAAGTTTTGATAGGCAGACGATTTTCTGGAGGAGTTTCGATAACAGACATTTCCCTAATGCCGTAGAAAGACATTTGCAAAGTGCGGGGGATGGGCGTAGCACTCATAGACATAATGTCTATACCAGCTTTCAATTCGGAAAGCTTCGTTTTATGCATAACGCCAAAGCGTTGCTCTTCATCAATAATAAGTAAGCCTAAGTTTTTGAACTTAATATCCTGGGAAAGCAAGCGATGAGTACCTATTACAATATCACATTTACCTTCAGCCAAAGCTTCGGCAATTTGCTTTTGCTCGGCAGCCGTTTTAAAGCGAGAAAGTAAGCCAATATGAATTGGATAAGGGGCTAAACGCTCGGTAAAAGTCATAAAATGTTGGTGAGCTAAAACCGTAGTCGGTACCAAAACAGCCACTTGTTTTCCATGATTGACGACTTTGAAAGCGGCTCGCAAGGCTACTTCAGTTTTTCCATAACCTACGTCTCCGCAAATAAGACGATCCATAGGGCGTGGACTTTCTAGATCGGCTTTTACTTCGCGTATGGCTCTAAGCTGATCGGGCGTCTCCTGATAGGGGAAAGCGTCTTCCATTTCATGTTGCCAAGGCGTGTCTTGAGGATAGGCAAAGCCTTGTGCTTTTGCTCTTTGAGCATAAATTTGCAATAATTTTTGCGCAGCTTCAGCTGCATAAGCTCTTATTTTTGCTTTAGTTTTGCGCCAGTCAGTGCCGTTCATTTTTGACAAAGTCGGCTCTTTGCCGTCGATGCCTTCATATTTTTGTACCAAATCGAGTTGATCGACGGGCACAAAAACGCAATCTCCTTTAGCATATTCGAGCTTAAGCATATCGTGCTCGACATTGTTAAGTGAAATAGTTTGTATGCCTATATAGCGAGCGATACCGTGTTGTAAGTGCACTACCAAATCGCCAGGAGCTATTTCATCTAAACGCAAGGCACTGCCGCTTTTATCTGCCGGTTTATTGAGGCGACGGCGCAAACGCTGACCCATAATTTCTCGGTCAGTTAAAAATTCTAGCCAGCCGTCATCAAGTTGTACGCGGAAGCCTTCATTGGCGTAACCTTGCAAAAGCAAAACTTGGCCTGGTTTTAAAAGGCATGGCTTAGTAGTAAAACCGGCTATATCGTGTTCTTCCAGCAATTCTTTAAGGCGCATATATTGTGAAGTAAGCAATACGGTGCGCCGTTTTTCTTTTTGCCAAGTTGGTAAAGCAGTCAAAAGATCATCTACTTTACTTGTAAAAGGCACTGCCAGTTCAAAGCCTGCTTCAAAACAATGGGAAGGATCGATATTGAAATTGTGGTTGTTGAAAGATTGGCCCTTTACGTCTAGATCGGAAGCCCAAGCCGAAGTATAAGCTTTGCGGAACTTAGCTAGCATATTTTCTAGCCGCTCCCACACATAGTTCGTTTCACTTTCTTCAATAAAACCTATAGAAGCGCCGCTGGAAGCTTGAGCTTCCCACTCTTGGTTCCACTCTTTGGCGGTAAGGCGCAATTGTACAGGCTCTTCCAAAACAACTAAAGCATGGGGAGCTTTTTTCTGCAAATAATCTGTCAGCCAAGATTCATCTTTAGAGTCGCCAACGGCAGGCAACAAGACTACTTCTTTAAGATCGCCGCTGGAACGTTGTGTATCTATATTAAAAGCTCGGATAGTTTCTATTTCTTCGCCAAATAACTCCAAGCGGGCCGGTTGACCTGTAATAGGATAAACATCTATAAGGCCGCCGCGCACGGCATATTGTCCTCGTCCTTCAACCATAGGAACGCGGCTGTAACCTTCACTATTTAATATTTCTAGCAATAACTCGATGTCAATATTTTCACCAACTTTTAGGGTTAATTTGCTTTTCTCTAATTTCTCAGCCCTGACAGTAGGTTGCATAACGGCGCGTAAAGGAGCGATTATAAGCTTTTGTTTTTGATCGTCTTGCTCTTGGTATCTATCTAGCATTTGTAAAACGGCTAGACGAGCTGGATCGGCTGTGTCGGCTTCATCTCCCAACATTTTTACTGATTCTTTTTCTGGAAAAAGCCAGAGCTGATCTTCCTCAAAGAAAGTGTGACAATCTTGAAAGAGACGCTCGGCACTATCTGAAGTAGGAGTAATCCATAAAATAATAGGCTTTAAGTTTAAGCCGCTGTGACAAGCTTGGATAAAAAGAGGGCGAGCTGAAGCTGTCAAGCCACTACATACCGTAGCTGAAGCGGTTTGCAATGATTTTAAGAGCGCACTGTTTTGGGGAGTACGACGCCACAATTCGCTCAAGTAAATATTGGCATTGAGACAATTGCGATGGGCCAGCTTTTGTTGCTGAATTTTATCATATTTTTTGTCAGTTTCATGGCTGATAGGTTCGCTGCTATTGTGGTTGGCGAGCTGGGCTTCGTCCGATTTATCCAACTCGGCGCTAATAATGTTTTTAAATGAAGAAGATCTACTATTACTCATGATTTTACTATTTTAGTTGCCAAAACTACTATAAAAAATAAACTCTGTGCAGTTTAGCAGTTTAATTGGCAACCGCAAAGCAATTTAGGAGTCATTTTTGCTAAAAAATGGCCAAGCTTTTTTGCCAGGATAACAAGAGGCAGAAGGAGAATAGCCGAAACCGCTTTAGTTGTGGCTTGGTGGAGTACTTCACTTAGCTTTAAATTTTGCTAAACGTTATTATTTTTGTTTGAGGGATGACTTATGGATTCCGACCAGACTTATCAGGCGTCAGTTCGCTTGAAGATATTTATGGTCGCGATCAGGGTTGTAGGTGTTATTTTAGCTCTGATCTTGACTGGCGGAAACAGTAAGGAGTCACTATGTACTCCTTTTCCGTATGATTTTGATGATTTACCCATCATTATTACTTTTGCGGTAATTGTCTACAATATTGCTGCGGCTGTTTTCACCTGTGTTTGGAAAGACAATCAAGGCGGAGCGCCTATCATACTAACCGTATTCGATATAGTGCTGGGCTTAGGCTTAACTTATTTCTATGGCCCTAGCTATTTGATTTTGAGTTTTGCTTTGCCTATTTTGATGCTCTATTACATCTGGGGCAAAACTTCTGTTTTGGTAGCTGGCTCAGTTTTCGGCACTATCATTTATATTTTGATAGCTGCTTTTGCTTTCGTTTCCCGTTTGGAATCGATGCACGACGAAACTTTCGCGACTTTCTTCAAGCTTAGCTTCGCTCAAATGGGTTGCAGCTATATGCTGATCTGGATTTGTTGGGTCGCTGCCCAAGAAAACGTAGAGCGTTGCAAGAGTGAAAGTGGTTTGCAACGTGAAAAAGACTGTCTCTTCCAGGAAATTCAAGCAGCTCGTATTCAAAACGATCAAATGACTTCCGAGTTGAGTGAGCGCGAAAACAAGTTGCGTATGCTCAACCGTGACAATGCCGGCTTAAAAGAAGAGCTGGATATCAGTCTCAAGCGTTTGCAAGAAGCTCGTTTGGCTTTGCAAGATACTGAAAAAGCTGCTGAAGAGCAAGGACAGAAAGTCTCTCAGGCTGCTCGTCGTGAAAAATTGCAAATTCAGCGTCAGTTGGCCATTATGCAACAGCGTTTAGAGCGTCAGGTGCGTTTGGTGGAAGTTTCCCGCAAACTTTCCGGCAGTTTGGCTCTTTCTGATACGCTTTTGGCTTTAACTGAGCAATTGCAAACCTTCCTTCCTTGTCAAAGTTGCGTTATTTTCATGCTTGACGAAGTTGAAGGCCAAAAGAAACTTTTCGCTGAGGTAGCCGCTAGTCCGTTTACCGATACTTTCCGTAATTACAGTTTACAAATTGGTGAAGGTGCTCCCGGATATGCTGTCAGCACTCTCACTCCTTTCAAAATTGACGATGGCAGTGTCGATATTAACGGCACGGTTCTTTCTACTGTAGTAGATAAAGAGCGCAGCGCTTTGGTGGCTCCTTTGGCTGTACCTGCTCAAACTATCGGTGTTGTTTATTTAGGCCGAGCTGCCGATCATGCTTTCACTGAAGATGAACTCGATCTTTTAATCGACTTCTGCGAGATGGCCAGTGTAGCTTTGGGCAATTCTATTTTGTATCAAAGAGCCGTCAACAACGGTTTACGCGATCCTTTGACCAATTGCTACAATACGCTTTTCTTAGAAGAGCGTATGCGTGAAGAGCTTAAGCGCGGCAATCGTTATATGTATTCCGTATCTTTGTTGCTCTTTAGCTTAGATGGCTTTAACCAAATAGTCGCCAACTTAGGTCAAGATGTAGCTGATAACGTCTTGCGCGAAGTTGTAGGCGTAGTACGTAAAATTACTCGTGAAATCGACGTTTTGGGTCGTTTGGAAGGCGATACTTTTGCTTTACTTGTCGACCACGCCGACCGTGTAAAATGTTCTGAAGTAGGTGAGCGTGTACGTGACGCCATTGCCAATCACGCCTTTGTGGTAGGTGGCCGCCGCATTAGAGTAAGTATTTCAGTCGGCGCTGCTGGTAGTCCCCACGATGCTGCCAATGCTGAACAGCTTACTATGCGCGCTTCGGCTGCTATGCAACAAGCCCAACAAGCTGGCGGCAACCAAGTTTGCCTCTGGGGTTAGGTAGTATAACTTTTAGCTAACAAAAAAGAGAGTCGAATTTTTTCGACTCTCTTTTTTTTGTTGCCAAGCAGTGACTGATTCGTTTAAACTAATATTTATGATAAAAGTTATCAAAGGTTTTTACACAGACCATGTGGCCGAAATCTTTCGCGGTATGGCTCTAGGGCTACTGATGTGCGCTTTATTTTTTGCATTCGGTTATACTCCGTCACCGACGCCTAAAATAGGCACATCCAAAGCTGAGGTTATTGCCCAGTACGGTGAACCTTACCAAATAGTTACTACTGAGCAAGGCCCTACCGAAAGGCAGCGTTATCCTTTCGTATATTTACACTATAAATGCGGCTTTTTAAAACGTTCGGTAACTATTATTACTATTGATGGAGTCCGAGATTCAGTACTTAACGTCAGTCAAGACGGTACTTCTGGCTATTAAAAGTTGCTCGTTGGCTTGTAGTTTTTTGGGCTGCGTAGTTTTTCAGTCTAGAGACGCTGATTGGTGTTCCGCCCGCCCATTAGCTATTTCGTGCTAGCTTCATTTTTCACCATATCTACGCTCCGGCTGACTGGCCATTTCATGGCCAGAGGCCTGCGCTACCGTAGCTGCTCTTCCAGGCTCGAACTGGCCTAACGGCCAATATTCTCGAGGAGGGATATAACGAACTAAACAACGTGGCTATAAATTTAGCCCAAGCATATATAGCATAAAAATTTATAGCATAAAAATTTTGCACATTTTTGCTTAGAAGTGCTTGACAGGGGAGAAGCTTAGCGGTAATATACTCGAGCAGTTGCCACGAGCAACTACAAAAGTTTTGACAACAGTAGAAATTATTGGAAACGAAAGCA
>SFMI01000187.1 GCA_004554425.1 Candidatus Saccharimonadota bacterium
AATCCTAAAGTTGGTAATTCGGCTCTTTATAGTGACGTAGCTCGTGACTTCTATGACAAGAACCCTTACGTAAATATTCCTCCTTTTAGCCAGAAACAGCTTGGCATAGGAAGCTCCACCGCTAAGAGTATTTGGCCGACTCCTCAGTCTAGTGCTCTTGAGCGTGAGGGAAACGTCATTCTTGCTAGTGATATTGCTTATAAATCCTCTAGCAATAGTTCTCCCAGCTTGGGTATTGTAGCTAAAAATTATATTTTGCTTAATGATAAGTCCTTAAATAGCAAGGGTAGTAAGGATAAGCAAGATGTATTGCGTGTTGACGCCGTACTTATGAGTATGGATCACTCCGTACAATTTGACTGGAACAACATGGCAGCCAATAATGCCAAGCTTAGCGGAAGCAGCAAGACTCTTTACGAGGAGCTTACCTCCAATCGTAACATTTCCAATAGTGGTAAAAATGCTCGTACTTTTCAATTGAATGGCGCTATCGTTAGTGGCTTCCTCGATGTGGAAGGAGACACCAACGGTCGTGGATACTACGTGCAAAACTTCAAGCATGATGAAAACTTGCGTTACAACTTACCTCCTATCTTCCCCAGATGGAAAGTTGGAGAGTTCGCAGAGCGCGGCGTTTTCGGTGATTGGATGATTACCGCTTACGAAGACAAGGGAGCTATCAGCGATTTGTAATTGCTGACTATTCTCCACACTATAAGCATATAGCTTATACCTAACCAATTGGGCCGCTTCTTCCTTTAGGGAAGGGGCGGCCCAATCATTTTTCGAAGGCGATTAGACCAGTATTTTTTAGAAGGTTATCAACAATATGACTAATTATGGTTTTGACAATTGGGATCTGAAGCCGTTTTTCCAAGGGCCGGATCAAGAAGATTATTTGGCTTATTTTGCAGCTGTTCAGGAGCGAGTAGAGGAACTGATTAGCTGTAAGCAAGCTCCTCATAGTTTAGATGAATTGAGCGCTTTCTTATTGGAATTTGAAGAACTTCAGGCGCGTTTGCAACACATGGTTGTGTATATGGAATGTGTACGCTCTGAAGATATCGCCAATGAAGTTAGTGCCCAAGCTCAGAGCCAATTGGAAGAGTTGGGCGCCAGATTCCGCCAGATTGAAGTGCGTCTTTTAGCCTCTTTGCGCAAACTTAACGGAGAGCAATTTAAGCAACTGTGTGCCGATTCTAAGATGGCTGGTGCTGAATATCAGCTAAAGCGTTTGCGCCACAGCGCTTTGCACAGTATGGATTCAGAATTGGAAAATCTGGCTGCGGAATTGGATTTAACCGGTTTTAAAGCTTGGGAAAATCTGTATGAAAATATAGCCGGCTCTCTTAACTTTGAAATTACTGACAGCAAAGGACAAAAGCGTCGCGCTCCCATGAGTTTGAAAGTCAGCTTGATGGAAGATCCGGATCGCCAAGTCAGAACCAGCACTTTAGCTGCATCTAATAAAGCTTGGGAAGGAGCTGCTCACTCGGTAAGCGCCGCTTTGAACAATATTGCTGGCTGTCGTTTGAAATTGCAAGCTCGTCGCGGTTACAAACACTTCTTGGAAGAAGCTGCTTTTGATTCTGGTTTGCAGCGTTCGACTTTGGAAAAAATGATCGATACAGTGCTCAAACATGCCGAATTGCCGCGCCGTTATTTACGTTTAAAAGCTAAGTTACTTGGCTTAGAGCGTCTCGGCTTCCAAGATTTGGGCGCTCCAGTAGACTTCGCTGCTTATTTGCATGAAGTGAAGCCTGCTAATAGCAAAACATATACTTGGCAAGAAGCTGGGGAATTAATTGTTAAAGCTTTTAATCGTTTCGATCCAGCTTTTGGCAAATTCGCTCGTGAAGCTTTAGATAATCATTGGGTAGAATCAGAAGTACGAGAGGGTAAACGGCCTGGCGGTTTCTGCACTTCTTCCATTTTATTGGGACAGTCACGTATTTTCATGACTTTCCAGGGCAATTTAGGTGACGTTTTTACTTTAGCTCACGAATTGGGCCACGCTTATCACGAATACTTAATGGATGGTTTGCGTCCTTGTGCTCACAATTATCCTATGACGTTAGCCGAAACTGCTTCTACCTTTGCCGAAGCTTTGCTCAGTGATTATTTGTTAGCCCAGCCGGGACTGAGTCGCTTGGAAAAATTGAGTATGTACCAACGCCGTCTCGATGACGCAGCTAGTTACTTACTTAATATCGTCATGCGCTATTTATTCGAAAGATCTTTTTACGAGAAACGTCCTCAAAAACTGTTCTCTGTTTCTGAGCTTTGCTTCCTTATGGAAGAAACCCAAAAGCAAGTATACGGTGACGCTTTGGATGAAAAACAACTAGATCCTTGGTTCTGGGCTTCCAAAGGCCATTTCTATATTACGGAGATCAGCTTCTATAACTTCCCTTATATTTTTGGCTATCTTTTCAGCATGGGTATTTATGCCCAAGCGCTTAAGCAAGGCGCTGAATTTTTACCTATCTTCACTAAGTTGTTACGCTTAACTGGCAGCGCTTCTTGTGAAGATACAGCTCGTCTCGGATTAGGTGCCGATTTAACTGATAGCAAATTCTGGGAAAGTTCTTTAGACATAATAAACCGCGATTTCACGGCATTTGAAGAGCTTCTCAACTCGTGATAGAATACATGGGTTACTATTTTTAGTTATTTTGTATCAATTATCATTGCACTAAGGCGAGTTCATTTGAGAACTCGCCGAGGAGTTTGTTTTGGATAAAAAGCCTGTCACTATTTTAGTCGTCGCCAGCTACTTTAAAGGTAACCGTTTTATAGAAGAATGCTATAAAGAGGGATGTCAAGTCTATTT
>SFMI01000188.1 GCA_004554425.1 Candidatus Saccharimonadota bacterium
AAGTGCGTTTAAGCAAATTGTGAGCTTCTTCCAAAACGGTCAGGTGAGTAAGTTGACTATTGATACAGCCAGAAGACATACGATATTCGTTAAGCTTCATTACCAATAAGCCCATAATTAGAGACTTAGTCTCTACTGAGCCTACTCGACTTAAATCGACAATGACGCTTTTATCAAATAAATCTGCGTTGGAAATTTCCTCATTGGAGAAAATAAGGCCATTAAGTCCAGTCGTTAAAGAGCGAACGCGAGTAAGTAAAGCGCCAGTATAATCGCCTTTACAATCAGATGAATATTTGGATTCCTCGATGACGGTTTCAATTTGTTCCAAAACATCGGCAAAATTGGGATATTTCTGGCCTTGCTTATTTTCCGAAGTAACTAAGTCCCAACCGGCAGCACTATAAGCTCGCTCTATAGCTTCTTTTAAGATAGCAGGCATAGACGCATACATAGGCCAGCAAACATTAAATATTTCTACTAACCTATCTAAGTGTTCCAAAATGTGAATATCTTCAGGAAAACTAAAGACATTGAGCCTCAAGAGGGCTGTCTTTTTAGGATTGGTACCATAAACAGAAACATCAGGATAGCGGCCAAAAACATGTTTATACTCGCCCTTAGCAGGTTCAACTACCAAGAAAGGTATACCGTAAAGGCTATGTAATTTGCCCAAAATTTCGTATACAGTATTGCTTTTGCCCGATCCAGTAGAGCCAGTTACAAAAGTGTGCATAGTTAGAGAATCAACATCTAACTCAACCTTTGACTCGGTAGCGCTGCCCATACTAAAGATATGACCCAGTTCTAGGCTCCTGCCCTTATCCCCATGTCCGTAAGCGACAACTTCTTTGCCAAAATCGGCATGTTCAACTACAGGGAAACCGCAAACCGATTTTCTGGGCAAGCCCATTTGGATAGCTAACTCGTTGCTGCTAGACAGTGAAGCTGCCGTGACTGGCACTTTGCCATTTTTAGCTTTATAAGCAAAGATAGGGTGGATAAAATTGGTTATATATTCCCTCAAAACAGGCAAATCTTTTTGGTTGCGGCGACCCCAATAGTTGATAGCCGAAGTTTCTAAGCCTGATTGCGCTCCTTTCATAAGCGCCTTATAAGTACCGGCAGCCATTTCCGCCACTTCTTGGTTGTCGGCCAAGAAATAAGCGGCACATTCCCACATGCCCAAACTTTCACACTCGTTGAGTCGTTTTAATTGGGCGTCAATTCTCTCTAATTCATTATGCAAAGTTTTATTTCGCATAGTTAGTTGCATATTCTGCGACTGGCCGGAAGTGCGTCCTTGGGTGTGGGTACTACTTTCAGAATGGCTGCTGCTTTTGCCAAAAGCTTCTCCCCTAGTGGAAGTATTACTTATAGATGAACTTTCATTGGAAGAAACTCCGCTAGATTTAGTGGAAGGAGACCAAGCGCCCACAATAGCGCCTAAGCCAAAGCCAGCCAGAGGCTGAGCTACACTAATAGCAGCAGCTAATCCCATCCCTACTCCTTTAGCCAAAGTTCCGGCGATACTAGAAGTAGAAGTAGAGTCGCTATGTGCTGTACCTCGAGAATAAGTTGTACCTTGGGAAGTACTAGTACTTTTGCTATAAGAAGTGCCAGTAGTAGTACCTTTAGAAAGAGCGTCAGAAATACTGAGCGCTTCACTAGTACCGTATGACATTTGCAAATCGGCAAAAGGAGAAAGTTGCGTATAAATAGCTTCGTAAGCGCAGCGAACCTTTTCCAATTCTTCGACAGGCATGCTTTTGGCTAAAACTATAGCTGTATATCTTTGGCCTTGCATAGCCAAAGCCAATTTTTCCAAACCTTGAATAAAGGTTTGGTTGTCCTTAAAATCTTCGTCTTTATTATTGGCTACACAAGAAACAGAAGCGATATTGCGCTCAGGAATAGTGGCTAAAAATTTTTCAGCTTGAGTATCTAATAAATCCGCCGTCTTGACGCCGGGAAATTGACCTACTAAAGCATTTTTAAGGGTATCTTTTAAAGACTTAGTAGTGCGTTCATTATCTAAAGAGCGCACGCCCATATAAAAGTCGGTCTTCTGGCCGTTGCTATCGGCTACAATAAAGATGCCACAATTAAGATTTTGCAAAGCGCTGAAAACAGAAGCAAATTTGTAAGTAGAATATTCGTCTTTTTGATAAACCATTTCATTGATCTTAAAAAGACGAATACTACTAATTTGCTTTAAGCTATCGTCTAGCGGAACTATTTCCAAGCTAGACAATTTGTTGAGATACTTTTTTAAAACTATATCTTCAATTAATTGGCTAGCTTGGATTCTTTGCGAAACCAAACTGTCTAAAGTAGGCATACTACTTTTTGTTTCGGCGTTTTGAGAAATAGAGCCGGAACTTTGAGCCTCATCTTTAGGCGAAGTGGGCAATTGTCCACTATTTCTAAGCACAATAGCGTCGCTCATATTTAGTCACCCTGACTGACAATAGCAGCAGAAATAGCTCCACCTACAGCGGCTCCAGCAATAGCGCTGCCGACAATAACTGTAGCGGTAGCTCCCACTACAGAAGCAATTATGCCGCCAACGGTAGCTCCGGCCGCCGCGCCAATACCAATAGTGACAAACTCGCCATGGTTATTTTGGCAGACTCTGCACCTTGTTTCAGGATTACTGAAGCTAACTTTATTATGCGTTGCTGGCGCAACTACAGGTATTAAGTGATGGACCAGATCCTTAACATGACTAATTCTTTCTTTAGAAAAGTTGGAAATAAGCTTGACCATCACTTGGTCCATATATTCATTAGTCCACTTGCTTTTGTCGGTAATAAACTCTTGGAAATTCAGCGCCAGTAGGATCAGTTAATAAACTATTTTTCATCATGATCCTAACCCGAGTGACGTTGCCAGAATTTACAGCTTCATAAAATGCATTAGTTAAGGCCATATTTGCCCTCCTTATTATTGAAAGATGGAATCGAGGAATTTTCCAACGCATTGGAAGAACTGTTCAAAGACGCCCTTAGGCCTTGGTCTTCTAAAGCAAGCTTCATCTCTATTGCTAGAAGCAGAATAATCGTGGCTTTGGGCAGTTCTTTCAGGCACAGGCACCAAATAGCGGACTACTTCTTTTAGATGGTTAATTCGCTCAGGGGAAAAATTAGATATTAGCTTAACCATCAATTTATCCATATAACTGTTGGTCCACTGACTTTTATCGCTAATAAGTTCTCCACCATCATATTGATCATAAAGGCCAGCCATAGAAGCGGCGGCCCTTTCCATTTCGGCAAATTCGGCAAAGCTAGGATCAGACAACAAACTGTTTTTCATCATGATCCTAACTCGCACTACATTGCCCGATTGCATGGCTTCATAAAAAGCACTAGTTAATGACACAGTTACCCAGCCTTAAATTTCCAATATGGAGTCGACGCGATTTTTAATATCTTGCAGCCAAGCTAAGTTGCGCTCAGTCTCTTTAATGCGCTCTTCGACTTTGTCTTTTTCAATCGCATAGCTCCTAAATTCAGCCAACTTATCGCGAAGTATATTGTCGAGGCGCTTAAATTCAGTCTTGTATAGCCCAGCGATTTTTTTAGACTCTGCGGCAGCATAATCACGGGCAGAGCGACCATTGTTATAAATGCCCTCTTCAATAGGAGCAAAATAAGCTTGAGCTAATTCACCAGATCTAACATAGTTCTCATCTCCATACTCATTAACCCATTTTGTTTCACCAAACCAGGTCCAAGGTTTCCACCAACAGCGGTTTTCATAAGTTTTTTCCTCACGGCGTCCAGTCACAACTC
>SFMI01000189.1 GCA_004554425.1 Candidatus Saccharimonadota bacterium
GGTAAGCATAACCTTTTTTAATAAGATCGCGAATCATAGCTACCATGCGATCTACGTGCTGGGTAGCTCTGGGGTAGTAAGTAGCCGGTTCGATATTCAAGCTCTTTAAATCGGTAAAAAAAGCTTCAATGAAAGGATCGGTAATAGAGCTGAGCGGAACTTGCTGAGTTCTGGCTTTGCGAATAGTTTTGTCTTCAACGTCAGTAATATTCATGACGTGAGTTACTTCGTAACCGCGATATTCTAAGTAACGGCGTAAAATATCTTCGAATACATAAGTGCGGAAATTGCCGATATGAGCAAAATCGTGAACAGTAGGGCCGCAAGTATAAAGACCAACTTTACACGGCTTACCAACCTCAGTTTCTGCAATGGGATGGAACTCTTCCAGAGAGCGGCTCATGGTATTAAAAAAACGAATAGCCATATCGTAAAAGACCTTACCTTCTCCTCTATTTGTCTGCTTTGTAGAAATAGCTACCAAGCTATAACCAGCAGTCTGAATATTTTTTATTGATTTCGATTAGTGAGTTTACACTGTTTTCACGTTTTACTCAAGGAGCGAAATTAGCTAAAGAACTAAAAATAATGCCCTCGCTTCGAGTGTAGGAAACGAAAACCGAAGCGAGGGCAACTACTTATAAAGAC
This sequence comes from Candidatus Saccharimonadota bacterium, assembly GCA_004554425.1. Lineage (GTDB taxonomy): Bacteria > Vulcanimicrobiota > Xenobia > Xenobiales > Xenobiaceae > Bruticola. Next base: position 649 of record SFMI01000189.1, read on the forward strand.
GGAATAATTTTTACAACTGGCCTTAGGCCATCAGGAAACCTCCGTCCGAAGGAGCGGCATCTTTAGCTTCAACCGAAGAGGTGGCCTCATTTTTGGGAGCGCTTTTAGCTAAAGCTTCAATATCATGAGACGTATCCCAAGTTAGAGCCAACTCCAAAGCTTTTTTGGCATTGATTAAGCCGGCACCTTGTACATACTTAGGCTCATCTAAGTAGTTGTCACAGCTTTTTACCAGAATTTCTTTCACATCTTTGTGAGTAAGGTTGGGATTGGCCTGTTTAAGGCAAGCAGCCACACCAGCGACCATAGGAGTAGCCATAGAAGTACCGGAAATAGCTACATAATCTTTACCTACATGGGGCAAACTCTCATCATCGATACCAGCTTCGGGAGCCAAGGGGCCGTAAATATTGACACCAGGAGCCACCAAGTCTGGCTTATTGATACCATCGATATTCGTCGGGCCACGGCTAGAGAAATCAGCTACCTTATCGTCAGAACGATCTAAAGTGCCATTATCATCTAAAGCACCTACAGTAATAATGTCTGGGTGAACACCAGGCGTAGAGATATTACGCTCGGAAGGACCATCGTTGCCTGCGGCTACACAAACGACTAAGCCAGCTTCCATGGCTTTTTCGGCAGCTTGAGCCCAAGGATCGTCTTTATAAGAGCGCATAGCAAAATCGCCTAAAGACATATTGATAACCCCTATGCCTAAACGATCTTTATTTTCAATTACCCATTGAATGCCCTTAATAGCCTCAGAGACATTACTTATACGAACACCTACAACATTAGCATCAGGAGCTACCCCTTTATGTACACCGGCTGATTTGGTACCGTTACCAGCCGCGATACCAGCTACATGGGTACCGTGCCCGTAAGTATCGGTAGGCTTAAGAGTGCCTTCTTGCATATCTACCCAACCGGTAATCTTGCCCTCTAAATCGGGGTGAGGATAAATGCCCGAATCGATAATAGCAATAGTTTGCCCTTTACCGGTGTAGCCCATATCCCATACTTCGTCTATACCTATAAGAGCGCCAGCGATATCGGCTGGCACTTTACTTTCGCCAGTTGTAGCTCCAGGCTCGGCGCTCTTCATTATGGTGGGATTATCAAAAGAAAGCGAGCGATCGATAGCAATTTGAGTACCGACAGGTAAGTTCTTCAGCATGTTATCGACATTTTCTGGCTTTACATCGACAGAGCAACCGTTAATTAAGGGCAAATTATTGGAAATGGTGCTACCGGATTTTTCCTGAGCCTTGAGAAAAGCCGTAGTATCGGACGCTTTAGCATCTTTGCTGAAACTCAGTATAAAGCGTACATTGCCATCATCGCCAACAGTTAAATCTGAACTTTGAAAAGCATCGACAGGAGTGTTGGCAACACCGCTGTCATTTTTAACGTCTGTTCCGCCCTTAGGGGCAGAATTGCTTACCGAATCAGTGTAGGCTCTGTTGACATTGATTGAAGAACCACCAATACAATCTGCTCTCACGACTCAAAAACCTCCTTCCAAGAGCCACTAAAGACCCTTGCCCCCCAACCAACCGGGAGCCGATTCTCCTGAGAAAGCCGACTCCAATTCTCTATAATGGAGCATATCACTTAGGCAGATGGCAGTGCAACAGCCAACTGTTGCAAAATTTTTGCTAATCGTCACTAAACAAAATATTTACTGGTAAATTGACAAAAAAAAAGACTAAGTCTTTTTACAAAAGAGCTTTAGTCCTTTAAAAATTTGACCAGTATGCACGGAATGCTAATCGACTATACATAAAGCATCCTCAACATCTCCCTTGCCGTAACGAATAACGGTAGGAGCAGAGCCACTGAGGTCGATAACCGAAGATTGAGACAACTCGACAGGACCACAATCTATAAGCATATCGGCATCACGATAATAAGTTTTTATCAATTCAGGCTCATTTAATTCTTCTTCAGTTTCATAATCGGCAGAAGTATTCATTAAGGGATTGCCCAATTCGCGGATAATGCCCAAACAAATTTCGTTATTCGGTACACGAATGCCAACTTTACGCTGCTTATTAACAACGACACGAGGTACAAGCTTAGTGGCGGGTAAAATAAAAGTATAAGGGCCAGGCAAGAGGCGCTTCAGCAAAGTA
>SFMI01000190.1 GCA_004554425.1 Candidatus Saccharimonadota bacterium
TGGAAGAGGAAAGGCCCCACATTGATTTTCAATTACAACAGATGGTTCGCCTCAAAACTGGTCCCTTTGCAGGTCAGTTGGCAAAAATCTCCGATATTAACGAGGAACGCGGCAAGCTGAAAGTACTCGTAGATATCTTTGGGCGCGAAACCCCTGCTGAAGTTGATTTTACACAAGTTGAAGAAGCTGAATAAGAAGGAGGTGTAATTAAATGCCGAAGAAAGTCGTTAAAATGGTAAAATTACAGGTACCGGCTGCTAAAGCAACCCCGGCTCCTCCTGTAGGTCCTGCACTTGGCCAAGCTGGTGTTAACATCATGGCCTTCGTTAAGGAATTTAACGCACGTACTGAAAAGCAAGCTGGCCTCATCATCCCTGTTGAGATCACTGTTTTTGAGGATCGTTCCTTTACTTTCATTACCAAAACCCCTCCGGCTGCAGTTCTGCTGAAAAAGGCTGCTGGTCTGGAAAAGGCTTCTGGTGAACCTAACAAAAAGAAAGTTGCTAAGCTGGGTCGTGACAAAGTTCGCGAAATCGCAGAAAGCAAAATGGCTGACCTCAATGCTGCAAGCGTAGAAGCTGCTATGAGAATGGTAGAAGGTACTGCACGTAGCATGGGTATCGTAATCGAAGACTGATTTTAAGCAGTTTTCTTAATTCGTGGGAGGCAAAAGCCGTTATTACCACATAGGAGGAATATTTAAATGGGCAAGAAGTATGCTGACGCTTTGAAATTGATCGAAGCTGACAAATTCTACTCTCCGAAAGAAGCAGTAGAGCTGGTTAAGAAAACCGCTGTAACTAAATTCGACAGCACTATCGAAGTTGCTTTCCGTCTGGGCGTTAACCCTAAATACCCCGACCAACAAGTTCGTGGTGCACTGGTTCTGCCGAACGGCACTGGTAAATCCAAGACCGTTTTAGTTTTTGCTAAAGGCCCCAAGATTGCTGAAGCAGAAGCTGCTGGCGCAGACTTTGTTGGCGGCGAAGAGTTCGTTAACAAAATTAAAGAAGGTTGGATGGACTTTGATGTCTGCATCGCAACCCCCGACATGATGGGCCTGGTTGGCCGCATCGGTAAGATCCTCGGTCCTCGTGGCTTGATGCCTAACCCGAAGGTTGGTACTGTTACCATGGACGTAGCACGTGCCGTAAAAGAATCTAAAGCTGGTAAAATTCAGTATCGTACTGATAAAGCCGGCAACGTACAATGCCCGATTGGTAAAGCTTCCTTTACTGACGAGGCTCTGTTGGAAAACTACATCACTTTGGCTGATACCCTGGTTAAGGTTAAACCCTCCGGCGCTAAAGGCCAATATATTAAGTCTGTTACCATGTCCGCAACCATGGGCCCTGGCATCTCCATCGATGTCCTGAAAGCTAACAGCAACAAATAATTGTAGTTTTACTTAATTTTACTAAATCAGAAGATAATCGGGCCATAGACAGCAGGTGCCACCGTGCGTAAGTTTTAACTACGCCTGCCGAGGCTGGAGCGTGAAGATATATGTAGACCTTCCGACCTCCGGCTACGGCCGAGAGGTCTTTTTGATTTAATAAAAATCATTCAAAAAAGGAGGTGCAATCCAATGGCAGTTATTAGACCTGAAAAAGTTGCCAAAATCGCTGAGATTAAAGAGCTGCTCTCTACTTCTAAGTGCACTATTTTGGTTGACTTCTGTGGTTTGACTGTTGCTCAGGATACCGCTCTGCGTCGCAAAATGCGTGAAGCTGGCGTTCACTACAATGTAGTAAAGAACACTCTGCTGCGCATTGCTGCACAAGAAGTTGGTATTGAAGGTCTGGAGCCTTCTCTGGAGAAGAACACCGCTATCGCTGTTGCTCCGGAAGATCCTGTAGCAGTTGCAAAAATCGTTTGCGATTTCGCAAAGGAAAACAAAGAACTGAAAGTTAAAGTTGGCGTTCTGGACGGTAAAGTTATCGGCGCTGACGAAATCAAAGCCCTGGCTGCTCTGCCGCCGAAGGAAGTTTTGGTTGCCAAACTGCTTGGCAGCATGAATGCTCCCATCTCTGGCTTTGTCAATGTACTGCAAGGTACCATCCGCAACGTTGTATACGCACTGGATGCTGTACGCAAACAAAAAGAGTCCGCTTAATCACCTGCGGCGTGCTGCATAAGGCAGCTTAAATAAAATTTTAAAAATTACTTATTACTGGAGGTAACAATAATGAATAAAGATCAAATCATCGAAGCTATTGAATCTATGACCGTACTCGAGCTGTCTGAACTGGTAAAAGCTCTGGAAGAAAAATTTGGCGTATCCGCTGCTGCTCCTGTAGCTGTTGCTGCTGCTGCTCCGGCTGCTGCTGGCGAAGCTGCTGCTGAAAAGACCGAATTCGACGTAATCCTGGCTTCCGCTGGCGCTTCCAAGATCGGCGTTATTAAGGCTGTTCGCGAAGCTACCGGCCTGGGCCTGAAAGAAGCTAAAGCTCTGGTTGACGGCGCTCCCGCTCCTGTAAAAGAAAAGATCTCCAAGGCTGACGCTGACGCTCTGAAAGCTAAACTGGAAGAAGCTGGCGCTACCGTAGAAATTAAATAATTGCGGCAGCTACACTAGTAGCTATATGTAGTTATTTACTGCTGAAATTCATCCTCTGATTACTAGATATAGTAGTCAGAGGATTTTTCATTTTCTGGATGATACGATTTTGATACAGTTTTGAGTTCATTTTGAGTTTCTTTTTGTGCTATAATGTATTAAATCGATTGTAGTTAGTACGAGGCAGGTGGTTTCGATAAGTATTGCAAGA
>SFMI01000039.1 GCA_004554425.1 Candidatus Saccharimonadota bacterium
GCATATCAGGAATAAGCAATATAGACAATATACCGACAATTATTATAGAGCCTATTACAAAGGCTATTCGTTTCATAAATATAAATCCCATCAAGAAAATTGGACAACAAAATTGCGTTACCAAACTTGTTATTCCTGCCCAATTTGCGTAAACGCCACACCTCTCCATTGTACGCAAATCTATTAAAATAGCTCAAAATGCATAAAGATCAACACAAAATATTATTATATATTTCACATTTAACTACATTTAGTAGAGGATATTTATAGCTGATACAATAGGTGGGAGTTGATTCTTTGGTTTTAAATTGATAGAGTTGAAACGCGTGCTCACGGGAAAATGCGCGACAATTATTTATAAACGTATTCTTCTTCTGTGTGTAGAGCCTTACTTTGTATAGAAAGTTTGAGCCATCTTAATATATATGTTCTCTCGTTATAAGCAGGTTTTGTTTTCTTTACTGCTCCTAGCTACAGCAGCTGTCTGGGGAGCTTCATTCATGGTTATGAAGGACGTCCAAGAGACAGTCCCCATGAACTATATTTTAGCCATTCGTTTTGGCGTAGCTGCTGTCGGACTTGCTTATTTTCTTTATCAAGGGCGAGACAAATTCGGTTGGGAACTGCTCAAACACGGTTTTCTTGTAGGCACCTTGCTCTACTTTGCCTATGCAGTTCAATCATACGGACTATTCTTTACTACTGTAAGTAAAAATGCTGTATATTGTGGCCTTAACGTAGTAGTTGTACCCTTCTTAGCCTGGCTATTATATCGTGAACGAATTGCCATGCCAGTATACGCAGCAGCTATTCTGGTTTTTATGGGTGTCTATTGTATTGCCGGCCCAATTTCCGTGAGCAGCTTTAATTATGGAGATTTGCTTTCCCTATCCAGCGCAGTTTTATTTGCCGCCCACATTATCGCCGTCTCCAGGTGTTCCAAAACTTCCGAGTTGTTGCCTTTAAGTTGCTTGCAATTTCTTTTCGCCTCTATGTGGGGCTGGCTATTTGCTATGTTTGGCAAACCCTTCCCTGCCGAACTCACTTGGTCGGAATGGGGAGGCCTGGCTTGGTTAGCTATTATGGCCACTCTAGTAGCTATTACCATGATGAATATAGGTATTAAGTATATAAATCCTACGGTAACAGCGGTTATTTTTGCCACAGAATCGCCCTTTGCTTGCATGTGCGGCGTTTTCTTCCAAAATGATCCTATGACCAAACGCATAGCCTTAGGCATTGCTTTAGTTTTTGTGGCTTTGGTATCTTCTCAATTAGGCGGCACATCTTCCGAAAGCGTTGCTGAGTCTAACTCTTCTAACGACGGTAAACAACAACTGCCATCAGGTACTTCACAAGATCCAAATTAAGCTCTTAGAAAAAAAGACATAAAAAGAATCTGTTCTGTCTCCGGTTCAAATAATTGAATGAGACAAGCTTTAACGTGTTTGAGATGATCGTCAGCCCAAAATTCAGCCTTTGGCAGGGTTTAAGGCCTCTTTTAGCTAAGCAACCGGAGGTGTGTTCCGGTTCGCCTTAAACTGCGATCTGGACATATTCTTTTCTAGAAGCGTTGGAAATACAAAAGAGGTTCCGTTCCTTAAATAGAGAGCATAAAGAAAAGGTCTGCGGCCCGTCTCCAGCGCACTTTCCCTAGCTCAAAAGGAGAGGCCGTCATGGCAAAAATTTTAGTATATTCAGAAGCCAGCCGCAGTCAGATTTACCCTCTCGTTCCCACACTACTTAAGCTGACTGAAAACGGCCATAAAGTAATTGTCAAAACCGGGCGCCATTGCGTAGAGACCTTGCGCAGAGCCGGTCTAGAAGCTTCTCCTATCTCTGATTATGTGGAATTTTTTCGACTCGATGATTGGCAATGTGATAATTATGAACAATCTCTAAGCAAACTCATCGAATATTTAATTCGCCGTTCTCGTTTTGATTTTAACGATTTTGCCGCAGCCTTACGCTACGATAGTCCAGACTTGATAATTGTAAATGCCAGCTGCCTGGGAGCGGCAGCCGGAGCCATGGCGTCGAAATTGCCAATGGTCAGTTGGAGTGCCGACTTAATGCCCTTCCCTGCTCAAGGCATTCCCTTATTCGGCCCCGGGCTCCCCTATTCACAAGGCGCTTTCGGAGCTATAAAAAACTGGGCTCGCTCCGGCTCGATCCAAAAATGCTTCGAATGTGAAATAGATTCTTTTAATGACTTTCTTTTGAAGCTGGGCCTTCTTCCCTTGCGAGACATGCAAGCCTGGTGCTCGCAATTACCCAACTTCCTTTACTTTACTTCGGAACCTTTTGAATATCCGCGCCCCTGGCCGAGTAATGTCAATTTGGTAGGCCCTTGTCATTGGGAGCCGTCTATAGACTCAGAAGTACCAATAGCTAACGACTCACGCCAGCTTATTTTAGTAAGTTTGGGTTGCTCATACCAAGACAATGGCTATTTACTAAAACAAACTATAGTGGCTATGCCTTCCAACAGCTATCAAGTAGTAGCAACTACTTGCAGCGTTCCTTTGGACGAATTTAAAAATATGGACGAAGCCATTATCACCCGCTTTGCTTCTCACAACAAAATCTTGCAAAGAGCTTCCTGTGCTGTTTGCTGCGGAGGCTTAGGTTTTGTACAAAAAGCTTTAGCTCACGGAGTACCTGTTTGTGTAGTTCCTCAGGTGCGTTCTCAATTAGAAGTGGCTCAGCGCGTTTTGAATTCCAACGTCGGCACCACTCTTGACGCCAAGAAAATTACTCCCAGTTCCTTAAACTCTGCTATTCGCAAGGCTATAGACAAACGTCGCAAAGTCCAGGAAATGGCTGATATTTTCAGCGATGCCGAAACAACCAGCAAGTGTGTACACGTTATCGAAAATATTTTGGCGCAAAGTCAAAATATTTAGTTTTTAGATATAAAAAGAGAATTAACAACCTAATGGACTTTAAAAACACTAATTGCCAAGATTTTTTGGATATGTTAGCTTCCAAAGCTCCTGTACCCGGAGGCGGAGGGGCCTGCGCTCTAGTAGGAGCGTTGGGGACAGCTTTAGGCCACATGACAGGAGCTTTGACTGAAGGTAAAAAGAAATATGCCGAGTTTGAGCCAGAACTCAAGTTGTTACAAATTGAATTGCAAAAGTTGCAGCAAGAGCTAGTCGACTTGATAGAAAAAGATGCTCAAGCTTTCGAGCCTCTGGCAGCAGCCTATCGACTTCCTAAAGATACTGAAGAAGAAAAATTGCAAAAAGAAGCAGTTATGGAAGAAGTGCTCTACTCAGCCAGTTTAGTTCCTTTGCGTATTATGGAAAAGTGCAGTCGTGCCGTAGAAATATTGGAAATCATGGCTATTAAGGGCTCACGTTTAGCTATAAGCGATGCCGCTTCTGGAGCTTCTTTTTGTAGGGCAGCTTTGGAAGCAGCCGCTTTAAATGTTTTTATAAATACTAAAGCTATGACAAATAGGATAAATGCTCAAGAATTAAATAAACAAGCTGACGTTATCCTGAATGAATATTTGCCTCGAGCTGAAGCTGTTTACAGTCAGATAGCCAAGCAACTGAGAAGTTAAGCGAGGTTCTTTTGTGCCTTTAATTTTAGACGGAAAAGTTATTACCCGAGAAATAGCCGAACATTTAAATATAGGAGCTCAACAGCTAAAAAATAATGGCATAGAGCCTATGTTGGTAACTGTGCGCTTAGGCGAACGTGAAGATGATATTGCCTATGAGAGAGCAGCTTCCAAGCGCTGCCTTTCCGTTGGTATAAAAGTGCGCAACATCGTGCTATCGGCAACCACCAAACAAGAAGATTTACTTGAGCAAATACGCATTCTCAATGATGATCCTAAAGTACATGGCGTCCTCATTTTTATGCCTTTGCCTTCACATATAGACAGAAATGCGATCTGCAGCGCCTTAGATCCGCGTAAAGATACCGATGGAATTACGCCAACTTCCCAAGTAGGAGTTTATACAGGTCAACCCCAAATGGGCTTTCCTCCTTGCACAGCTCAAGCTTGCATGGAAATTATTAAATACTACGGCTTCAATATCAAAGGAAAAAATGCTGTAGTACTGGGAAGGAGCCAAATTGTAGGCAAACCGGCAGCTATGTTGCTTCTGGAAGAAAATGCCACTGTGACTATCTGTCACAGCCACAGCCAAGAAGCCTTCGCTTTGTCCCAAAAAGCCGACTTGCTGGTTACGGCTGTGGGTAAACCTAACTTAGTGGACAAAAAATACTTACATCCAGGACAAATCGTTATAGACGTAGGTACAAGCGTAGATGCACAAGGCAAACTTTGTGGCGATGTTTGTTGGAAAGACGCCCAAGTTGTGCAAGCTGTTACACCTGTTCCCGGCGGCGTAGGTGCCGTTACCAATGTTATTTTGGCTAAACATGTTATCCAAGCCGCTCAAGCAACTTTACGGCAAACAAAATGAAGCCCTAAATAGTGCGGAAAAATCGCATAATACCTAGCGGCGGCGAACACACTTTTTTCCACAAGCAGCTGGGCAGTTACTTATGTCAAGTGCCAACTACTTCATTTTAGGATACATATATTCTTCGTCGCCATGAATAGCTACAAAGCCGCCGCCAGTAAACGTAATTTGCATAATATCGGCTACGCCGCGGTTCATCAAATTCATGCGACTGACATCAACTTGCACTTTTAACTCGGCTCTACCACTCCAAGCTAAAGCTTTTATAGGCGAGCAAGTGAGCGGCTCGTTGTCATTGCAAGGCAAAGCAACTGGCCAGCCACAAGAGCAAAAAGCTACCCAGCCGTGCCCTTCCAAGCGCAAAGAATACATACCGCCTACAGCTAGACCAGCTGCATTGCCAATCATTTGCACTTTATGTTCCAAACTATCCTCAAAAGCTAGAACAGCCGTTCCTTGCAAATTGATGACTTCGTTATCTAAGTAAACAAAAAAGATCCTATGGGTACCATTGGCCAAATAGATTCTGCCTCTGCCTTGGGCCACACCAAAAACCGAAGTTTCACCAGTAAAAGCTTTGTATAAAAATAAGCTTAAACTCTCATTTAGTAACTCTGGATCTCTAGCAAATTTTATTTGCCCTCGATGAGCAGCAATCGCAATTGGACGCAACCAAATCAAGCCGTCCACCTCAGCTTGCATCATCGATTCGTTGAGAAGGCGAAAAGGGCAAGCTGATACTGGGCGCCTGGCTCTTTCGCGGGCCAATTCTGCCAAATAAGGATTGTGAAGAGTACTTCCTTCCTGGACGGAATTTTTTTCAACTTCAAGCTTATCCTCCGCCGTTGCACTCAATCGAGAATCGTTTTCTCCGGCTAGAAGTTGCAATTCGGAAATAAGTACCGAAGTGCTCTTTACATGAGTGCAAGCAAAAAAACTGCGCACACTCTCAAATAGATACTCCGTCGGAGCAAAAGGCGATGGATAAGCTTGACAATCATTCATGGCAATTAGCGAGGACTCACAGACAAAAATTGCAATTTGGGATTTCTCTCCGCTGTATAGTCAAAATCCCATTCAGAAGGGAAAAGGCAGACCAAACGGTCGTTGCCATCGGCCACTTTTAAAGCCAAGCGCGAAGGCTCAAAAGTTTCCAAATCTTCCGGAGTACCAACAACCCATCTAGCCAAACGGAAAGACATAGGTTCAAACCTAGCTTCCACACCGTAGTCTGTTTTCAAGCGATGGGCTACTACTTCAAATTGCAACTGACCCACGGCTCCCATAATTGGCATACGGGTACTCTCTTCCGGCGGCCAGAAAATTTGAATAGCTCCCTCACGTTGCAACAAGTCCAAAGCTTTATTAAATTGCTTACGTCGAGACGGATCGTCGACAATCACACGGCAGAAGTGTTCGGGCGGGAATAAAGGAATAGGATCATAATGTACATCCTCTCCCTCAACTAACGTGTCTCCCAAGACAAGTTCGCCAGAGTTTACCAAACCAACAACATCTCCGGGGAAAGCTTCGTCCACAGTTTCACGCTCTTGAGCGAATAAGCGCTGCGGGTAAGTTAAACGAATCACTTCACCAGTACGAGCACAATGTACTTTCATGCCACGTTCGAAGCGTCCAGTACAAATACGCAAGAAAGCCACACGGTCACGATGGCGAGGGTTCATATCCGCTTGAATTTTAAATACAAAACCGGAAAAAGATGGCGTTTCCGGAGGAATAAGTCCTTTGTCGCTGTTGCGCGCCGGCGGAGAGGGAACCATATTAATAAATTGATCTAAGAAAAGTTGCACGCCAAAGTTGGTTAAAGCACTGCCAAAGAAGACTGGCGTAATTTCACCGCGATAGAAAGCTTCTTTATCAAATTCCTCACCAGCCAATTGTAAAAGCTCTATCTCTTCACTGAAATTTTGGAAAATATCGGAAGGTACTAAAGAAGCGACTTCTTCAGAATGGGGATCAACTACTTTTACTTCAGCTTTACGAGCACCATGATCGCGTCTTTCAAAAAGATGTAAACGACCAGTAGAAGGCTCAAATACGCCTTTGAAGTGTTCACCACTACCTAAAGGCCAGTTCATAGGCACAGTGTGCACATTGAGCACTCGCTCAATTTCGCCAGTAAGCTCCAAAGGATCCAAACTTGGGCGGTCGAGCTTATTGATAAAAGTGACCATAGGAATATGGCGGCGTTTACATACTTCAAAAAGCTTGAGAGTTTGCGCCTCAATACCTTTTGCAGCATCGAGAACCATAATGACGCTATCCACAGCCAAAAGAGTACGATAGGTATCTTCACTGAAATCTTGGTGGCCGGGAGTATCCAATAAGTTGAGTAAACAGCCGTTATATTCGAAGCTCAAGACTGTAGAGCTAACGGAAATACCACGCTGTTTTTCAATTTCCATAAAATCGGAGGCGGCACTAGTTTGAGAGCGACGAGCTCTAACTACACCAGCCAAATTGACGGCACCTCCGTAAAGGAGCAATTTTTCTGTAAGAGTAGTCTTACCGGCGTCAGGGTGAGAAATAATAGAAAAGTTCGTCTTCTGCGAATTTCTTTTTCTATGCGCTCATCGACGGCAATTGCAGGAGTTGCAGCAACTTGCTCTTTGTCAACTTCGGCATTTATCTGTGTATTATCCATATTTTCCTCATTTTAGCAGCGCCTCAAAGCGCTTCAGTTTATGTGTTGGTAATTTTTTATAAAGCCCCTAGCAACGAAGGAAGCCGCCCCCAGCTCTAAACTGACGACGGCTCCATATTAAGGCTTAAATTTTAGAACTTGCCCACCAAATCGTAAACGGGCAAGAATACAGCCAGCAATACATAACCTACAACAATACCCATGAAGAAGATCATGATAGGCTCGAGCATGGAAGTAAGTGCTTCTAATACGTGCTCAACTTCTAAATCGTAGAAGTCGGCTAACTTATCAAGCAAAGTAGGTAAGTTACCAGTCTCTTCACCTACAGCAATCATTTGATAAAGCATAGGTGGGAAGATTTTATATTTTTTAATAGGCTCGGAAAGGCGCATACCTTGCTTCAAACCCATTTGTACTTCTAAAAGAATATCACCGATAACAGAGTTACCTACAGCCTTGCTGACAATTTCCAAAGAGTGAACCACAGGCACACCACTAGCGATCAGAGTGCCTAAAGTACGGCAGAAACGAGAAAGAGCTACTTTCTGAATAACCGGACCCAGCAAGGGCATATCTAACATCATACCATCGAGGGCGCGCTTACCTTTTTCAGTACGAACATACTGACCAACAAAGTAAGAAATTAAGCCGATAACTGCCAAGGTGCTGACGACTACGAAAGGATTGGTAGCCATCTTGGTAATCCAAATAAGGCTGCGAGTAATGGCCGGAAGCTGTACATCGATACCTTCAAACAGAGCTACGAAGGTAGGGAACACGTAGTTGACCAGTACGAAAGTTACCAAACAGCAAGCACCAAATACAACCAAAGGATAGGTAGTAGCTGAAGATACTTTTGCACGCAAACGGACTTCGCGTTCGAGCAAGTTGGCCAAACGTTCCATAATATCGCCCATAGAACCGGACATTTCTCCAGCTCTAACCATAGCGATATAAAGTTGATCGAAGACTAAGGGGTGCTTGCTCATAGATTTGGCCAGCGTATAGCCCATACGAATATCATCATGGACCTCACGCACAGCACGACTCAGCGGCCCGTTGAGAGTTTGACGCCCCAAACCGTCTAAACTTCGTACGGTGGAAATACCGGAATTAAAGAGTACAGCAAACTGCCTGGTAAAAATGGCCAGAGCGTACAGATCGGCTCTCTCGAAGCGAGCAGTCAAATCTTTAATAATACGAGTTGGATCGCGACGCTCTTTAATAGTCGTTACGGTATAACGAATATTACGCAGGTCGCGGATAACGGCTTGCTTGTCAGGAGCTTCTACAGTTCCATCGACACTCCGTCCTCTTGAGTCTACTGCAGTATAATCAAAAACCGGCATAGCGCTGATTATTCTCCAATTCTCCGGCACCGACTGAGCTCTAAAAACCGGTGCCAACTCTACTCTATTGCTAAAAAAGCCTTTCTTTCTTCTACATACCTGCCTTTTCCCCTAGTAAAGCCAAGACAAAATTAGTCCCTTGTATTTCTTCAGAAGTTTAGAAAAGCCCAAACTAAAAATACAACCAAAAATGTAGGAAGTATCGCTCGAGGGACAGTTTTAGCAGGGCCGCCAACATCTAAAGCGAACAGGCTTGGCACTATGAGATTAGATAAATCCGAGAGAGTTTACTCTCAACTAACTTCCATTATACCCGGCGGCGTCAACAGTCCGTTCCGCGGTTTTAACCAAGTTGGAGGCTTCCCTCCCATTATTGCCAAGGGCGTAGGCAGCCAAGTCTACGATATCGACGGCAATTGCTATTTAGATCTTTGCTGCGGTTGGGGGCCGTTGCTTTTTGGTCACTGCCATCCTCACATTGTTGAAGCTGTTAAAAGTGCTGCCGAGCGCGGTACTTTGTTTGGTGCTTCCACTGAAGGTGAGCTAAAGCTGGCCCAAATGGTTCGCGAAGCCTACCCTTCTATGGAGATGTTGCGCTTCGTCAATTCTGGCGCCGAAGCCGTCAATTCTGCTTTGCGTGTGGCTCGTTCCGTAACTCGCCGTCCGCGCATTATGAAATTTGAAGGATGCTACCACGGCCACGTTGAGTGTTTAGATTCAGTTGGCATTGAAGCTGAAGAAAACGGCGGCCCCTTAGCTTTGGGCGCTTCTCCCGGAGCTGCTGCCGAAACTGTGGTTGCCGATTTCAACGATTTAGAGAAAGTAAGAGCTTTATTCGAGCAATATCCTGGTGAAATTGCTGCCGCTATCTTAGAGCCTGTAACTGGATCTATGGGAGTTATCGCCCCCGAGCCAGGTTTCCTCGAAGGTGTGCGTGATCTCTGTCATGCTCACGGAGCTCTCTTTATTTTGGACGAAGTACTTACCGGTTTCCGTTTGGCTAAAGGCGGCGCTCAAGAGCGTTTCCACATTGCCGCTGACCTCACTTGTTTAGGCAAAGCTATTTCCGGCGGTTTAGCTATGGGCGCTTACGGCGGTAAGGCCGAATACATGAAGAGCGTTTCCCCTACCGGTCCGATCTATCAAGCCGGTACCTATTGCGGCAATCCCATAAGCGTTTACGGCGCTATTGCCGAATTGGAATTGGCCTTCCAACCAGGAGTTTATGAGCGCTTAGAAACTCTCTCCAACCGTCTGGTCAGCGGACTCAAGGAAGTTGGCGGCATGTTAGTCCAAAGCGTAGGCTCTATGTTCTTTATCGCTTTTGGTCCCAAACAAGTGCGCAACTACCAAGATAGCACCCAATTTGATTACGAAACCTTTGCCAAATTCTTCCACGCCATGTTGGACGAAGGCATTTACCTCCCGCCGTCAACAACCGACGCCGCTTGCATTTCCGCCGTTCATACTGAAGCAGAAATCGATCGCGTAATTGAAACGGCCGACCGTGTAATCAAAAAACTTAAATTAAAGTAATTCACACCGTAAAAAATGCAGCCCTCTCACCCGGTTCAAGTCATATAAGACTAAGCTGAGCAAGAGGGCTGTTTTGGAAGGAGCATTTTTATGGCTAACGGCTTTTTTAGCGCCACCGGTGATATTATGAAAGGTTTAGCCGACGCAGCGGCCAAAAAACGCGACGAATTAGTAAGCTCGGCTGAAACTAGATTGAAAATAGAGCGCCTTAAATCAGAAGTGCGCACTTTGCGCCAAGAAAAGGATAGCCTTTTAAACGCTCTGGCTCTAAAAGTTTATGAAGGCTACGTCAAAGGCGAAGTTAAAGATCCCAATTTACAAGCAACTTGCCAGAATATTCAACTCAAACAATGGGAAATAGATGAAAAGTGGGCGGAGATCAATCGTGTCAAATCAAACAATACCTAAATTGCTTTTAGCTACTGGCAATGCTCATAAAGCAACAGAAATGAAAGAGATTTTGGCTGGTTTACCTGT
Organism: Candidatus Saccharimonadota bacterium; assembly: GCA_004554425.1. Classification (GTDB taxonomy): domain Bacteria; phylum Vulcanimicrobiota; class Xenobia; order Xenobiales; family Xenobiaceae; genus Bruticola. Next base: position 10,473 of record SFMI01000039.1, read on the forward strand.
AGAATTAGTCAGCTTAAATGAAATAGATCCTAAACATACTATTACCGAACCAGAAGAGACTGGCAGTACATATTTAGAAAATGCGCTTATTAAAGCCAAACATTATGGACAAGCAGCTAATATGGCCTGCCTAGCTGATGATTCAGGGATGGAAATAGACGCTTTGGAAGGAGCGCCCGGACTTTTTTCTCATCGTTTTTTAAGCCAGTGCCAAACACAAGCAGAAAAAAATGAGCGTGTTTTGGAAATTTTACACAACGAGCCTTTAGATAAACGTCATGCTCAGTTTCGTTGTTTGTGCGTGATCTATGGCTTAGGCAAATTGGGCTTAACCTCTTCTCCAGATGAATATATCAAAGCCGAAGCCACTTGCCCCGGCCATATAGCCTTTGAAGCTTACGGCCAAGGTGGTTTTGGTTACGATCCTATTTTCATACCGGATCTGGGAAACGGCCGCCACATGGCTGATCTTAGTGCAAGCGAAAAGAATGAGATAAGCCATCGCGGTCAAGCTGTGCGCCAAGCAGTGCGTATGTTATTTGCCAAGCTAGCATAATCCTCACAAGGTTACTTTTCTCAAAAGCTACTTAACAAAAAGCTACTTAACAATTTGACGCATAATAAAGCGCACCGGGTAATTGGAAGCTCCCTCTGGCAGTGTGAGCAAGCGCACAACTGCACTCTGTCCAGCAGGCACAGCAATCGAAGCGGTTTTATATTCACTAAAAGGCTCAGCTTCTTTGGATAGCGAGCGATCGGTATATTGGTTGCCAAAGCAAAAATAGGCTAAATCTGGCACTTGCTCACTCAACCAAACTTCAGGATCGATTGTTTGGTTGTAAAAGTCAGTTTGCTCTAGAACAGTAGCCGTCGCTTTGCCGCCCCTGGGATTGATAATGAGCTCAAAATCGGCTTCGTTTTTGGTTTTGTTGATAAGTAAAAATTGCAAAGCATAAACTACGCCATAATCCCCCCTAAGTTCGGGGCCAACGATAATATTGGGCTGCCTGACCGCTCCTACGGCAGCCCTAACTTCAGACGCTTTATCGTCACTTACAACTACTACCTTGTTGATAAATTGATCGGCACAAGCATAAATACCGCGAGCATGGACATCCTTAGGATTGGAAAGTAAGTTAAAACTCAACATCTCCTGGGGATCTTCCAAAGCGTTCAAATAAAAAGAAACTTCACTGCCTTCTAAGAGAGTAAATTGAGTCGTGCCGTTGAGAACTTGACAATAAGGAAGCTTTTGGCAAAAAATTGTTGTACTTTGGCCGGGATCTATTTCTAAAATACGACCACAGCCAGCAGTCAAATGGCGCAAGAACTGTACATTATTCTTGTGTCCAGCCTGAAAATAGTCGCTATCTGGGCCTCCTTCCCCCTCAATTAGCATAATTTTTGCCCTTTTGCGCTGCGAATTGTTGCGTAAATCTAAGCGAAGCCACAGTTGGTTATCTTCTTTACCGCCTTCATGGTAATATTGAAAACGTAGAGGCTTAAAAGGAATAAGGCCACCTTTAAATAGCAAGCCACGCTCTTTAACGCGTTCAGGATGATCGGAAAAAGACAGAACTTCGGTTTGAAGATTGGGATAGGCAATATTTTGAATTAGCAATCCACTACGCAAGTGAATTTGTTGTCCAGGATAAAGATTAAGTAAAGTTTCATTAACAGAAAAGCCATAGCGTTTAGCTGTAGCTTGCAAATAAGCGCTATCGGCAGGATGGCCGAATACGGTTATAACCGATTCTTGGCTATGTATAGATTCGGCCCCATTGACTTTCACATGGTATTTATCAATTTCGCTTTTATTTTGGGCTTCAGCAAAAGAAGAAGCAAGCCCTAACCAACATACCAATCCTATGATAAAAATATAATGTTTTAATTGCATCTATTTATCCCTAAAAATTAGTCGTCTTCAGCAAACATTTCTTCTATACTGCTAGGAGAGCGATGAGTATAAATTAAAGAGAGCATTTTTCCCTTGGTACGACAATTAGGTAAGTCTAAGTTTTCAGACCCCAAAGCGTTATCAAGATAAGTTTTTAGAGGTATAACCAGTTCGGTATTTTCAGTAATAATCTGATAAATAATGGGGTGGCTGCCTGAAGAAAATATGCGCACCGGTTGCTTACCTTCCAAATTGGCAATGACTAATTCTATGCTACCAGTATGATTTATGCGCGGATATACACTGACAAACAGAGGATTATCAGAGTCATCACTTTCACACACCACTTCTTCCAAAATACGCAAAAATTCTTGCTCTTTACTATTGAAGTTAAATAAGTAGGAAGCATGGCGAGAATCTTTGGCCAACTGAGGCAAACTTGAGCCCGGTTTATAAACAGTATCATACAAAGGTAAAGCGTAAGGATAAGAGACCCAGCGGCGCGTGCCTATATATTGCGTACGATCGAAACGCTCACTACCTATTACTCTGTCTAGCCAACCTTTGAAATCGTTGGCGAACTGAGTACGTGAGGTCATAAAAGCACAAGAGCAAGATAAGCCACTAATGCAATTGAGTTTTACTTTTTGGCACAAACCGTTGATAGTAGCATACAGTACTACAGGAGAGGCCGGATTATAACGCGGTTGCAACTCAAAATCGAGTTGATTTTGATGCAAAAACTCAATTAAATATTCCTCGGTAATAGTTAAACTGTATATAGGTTCTTGTACATAGCGGAATAAAGTAGGTTTGCTTTCCAGCGATTTCCAGGTCAAATGTTCGACCATACGGCGCTGGCGTCTTAGAAGCTCTTGTCCGGATTCAAGCATATTTTTTATTTCCTTAGGAAGCCGAATTTGCCTGCTTATCGTCTTTGGGTGATTTATTTACAGCTGACGTTTCCCATTGTAAGGAATTGATTATGGAATTACCTCGGCGAACTTCAAAACAGAAGCTATGCCATCCAGGACTTAAAGCAGCAGGATAATAAATAAAACCGGAGTGTTTAATTTGGCCGCTAGTTATAGCCTGACCATCTACATAAAGGCATAGGGAATCACAAGGCGACAGCTCCTCTGCCATATAAAATCGAACAAAAACAGGCTCCCCTCCTTGGCATTCGACTTGGGGACCATATTCCAAAAAGACAAAATCGCAAGAAGGCTTGTGAAGGATAGTTACCGGATCCAAATGGAGTTCCGCAACCAATCCCAACTCATTAAGATGGGCGCAACCAACCATCTTTGCATATTTTTTATCCAATTTGCTTGCCGATAGCGGCACATTTTGTACAGTTATTTTGGCTTTAGGAGCTAAAGTTAAATTGTTGGCGCCCAATAAAATATCACCATAGCGACAATCATAAAAAGTTCCGCTCACCACAATCCATTCCTGAGCTACAGCTGAACTACTAGCCAAACTTAAACAAAAACACAAAAAAAGAAAAGCCCGAAAGCAAAACTTATGAAACATAAATCCTCGTAAAACGAAAAAAAGCGATTCGGTCGACTGCCAAGAAAAGCTGTCGATCCCAAACCGCTTCAAGATAATCCGAGTAAAAGTTACACTATTCGTAACGCAACAGAGCTACGGTAGTTTCCACAGGCAGAGTCTCCTGAGAAATATCCATAGACATACTGGCCATATCTTCCACTCTATCCATACGTACTATGAAATCATCCAAAGTATTGGAACACATACTTAAGTTGGCGATTTTGTCAGTCTTATAGTGCATAGGCAAAACAATATTAGGCTGGAGTTGGTTGATAACCAAACCGGCTTCAGCCGGGCCTAAGGTGGTATTTCCGCCAACGGGAATAAAGAGTACGTCAGCTTTGCTTATTTGCCCGACTTGAGTTTCTGTCAAGATATGGCCCAGATCACCTAAATGGACAAAATGGATACCTTCCCAGCAGAAGTGCCAAACAGTGTTAGGTCCACGACG
>SFMI01000191.1 GCA_004554425.1 Candidatus Saccharimonadota bacterium
CCCAATACGATTAAGAGCGCTAAGCCGGTAAAAAAGCGAAAACAGATCGAATTCAATGAACTAAAGATCGGGCTCTATGCCAATTTTAACATCATCTCCATTGAGCAATATTTTGATCATTTCATCATATCTAGAAAGCGGAATTTTTCTTGTAATAATAGGGGAAATATTTATTTTTTTATTGCACAAAAGATCATAAGTCTTTTTTACATATTCTGGTATAAAATGGAAAGCGCCTTTAATGGTGAGTTGTCTTTTTGTAATATCGGCTAAAGGCAAACAAAAGGTCGTGCCGCTTGCGCAACCGCCAAAGAGCATAACCTGAGCTCTGTTATCAGCTAGAGCTAAACTTTTTTCCCAAACTGAAGTTTGGCCTGTGCACTCAATGACAATGTCACAATTTTTACCCTGAAAAGCATTTCGCAATATTTCTTTCGTTTCGGTGAGGTCGGATGGACATGACTTTTGATCGATAACTATGTCAGCTCCCAATTGAGTGGCGCATTGTAAGCGCAGAGAGCGGCGCCCCAGAACTACTACTCGTTTGGCTCCCAGCAATTTCATAATCGGAATATACATCAAGCCTATAGGGCCGGCTCCGATAATTAAAACATTACTTTGTCCGGGTTTTACGTCGATAAAAGATGAGCCATAAACTACGCAAGAGAGAGGCTCTAAGGCGGCAGCTTCAAAATAGTCTAAATCAGCAGGTTTGTGAAAAAGATTTATTTTGGCTACGTGAGCGGGAATCTTTATATATTGAGCATAACCGCCGTGTACCATAGTCTCCATGGTATAGGAGCATAAGTTGCCTAAGTTGCGTTTGCAATAATAACATTGACCGCAAGGGGCAGTGGGAGCCAACATAACCGGATCGCCAACTTTAAAGTTTTTGACACCGCCGCTGCCTATTTCTACTATATCGCCTGAAAATTCATGACCAAATGGCATAGGTAACTTAAATTTTGGGTGGCCGCGTCTAAAAGTTTTTAAGTCGGTACCGCAAGTTAAAGCGGCTTTTATTTTCAGTACAACTTCTCCAGGCTCGGCGTGGGGAATGGGCACATCTTTCAGTTCTACTTTGCCTGGTTCTAAAAGTTGTAACTGACGCATTTTTTTTCAGCCTCGTCGGATATTATTTTTTGCTTATCTAATTAGACAGAGCTAAGTTAGCTTTTTGTTTGGGCTCTTTCTTTTTCCTTCAAATTCTATGGAAGGCAAACGGTTTAAGTATAGCGAAAAGCGCCATCGTGTTTGTACGTAGTTTGCTTATAGAGAACTTCCGTTCCATAAAGAGAGTTGATATTTCTTTCCAGAGTCGCGTCACCGTACTTATCGGAGAAAATGGCTGCGGCAAGTCTAGTATTCTGAACGCTCTAGAAGCTGTTCTGGGACGCAATGTGCCCAAGGATGGCTTTGATATAAGCGCTTCAGACTTCCATCGCAATCGTGAAACATTTTATTATGCGGCAGCTCCTTCAGAAGATTTACAAACTAAAGAGATGCGCATAATGATTGGTTTTGGCGGAAGCTTTTCAGGCAACAAAACTGAGGCTATGGATAAATATGCTTCTTCAGAATATACAGAAACTGAAGAAAATGGCTCTCTGGTTTTGCGAGCTGATGAAGCCAGCGAACTTTATAGACATACCGCCGATACAGACGGTTTTTCTTCCGAGAACGAATCGCGTAGAAGTTTACAAGAAGAAAGAGCTTGCGCTTCTTACAGTAGCTTACAAAAGTTCAAAGATGAGCGCTTTATGACTGATTTGCTTATGCGCGGCGGTCGTATGGCTCGGGTGCTCAATTTTTATCTTTGCGTAGAAGCCAGACGCGAGGGAAATCAGGTCTATACCGACTACCACTTTGAAGATGCAGAACATAAGGTAATTGAGTTGGCCGACTCTTTGGAGTACTTAAAAACTATTAAGACTGTGTGTCCTTTTCTGCGTATTCGTCCTGGTGCTTTGCTTCCACCTATTAGAAGTGGCCAAGAGCAGCGTCCGGCTCAAGACAAGGTTGATTCGCTTTTTGGCCAAGCCTATTCTGAATTAACGGAAAATGCTCAATGCTCTGCCCAAGAATTTATAGCCGCTCATCGTGACGAGTTGGAAAGTAACCTGAACAATTTGGAAAAAATTTTGGTTCACAATTCTCACAACGAGACTGTGCGTATCGATTCGGCTATTGATGAAGCTAGCGATTTCTCTGACGAGGAAGATTCTAAACGCGGACAGGATCGTTATACCCAGATTTTATCTGCTCATAAAGGCGACGGTAGAATTATTAAGGAAAGATTGCAAGCACCGATGTCTACGCTTAATCCGTTATTGGACGGTGACAAGCGTGAGCGTGACGATTATGAGCGTTTTAGTGCTCTTTTGCGCGGTACTGGTGCTAGAAGCTTAGCCATGTTGGCTTTTGCCGATTCGTTCTTTAAGGCGCAATCTCAAGGCTTCTCTGAAGCAAATGATGGTAATGGCGATTATTATCCATTACTTTCTGTGGAAGATCCTGAGGCTTATTTGCATCCACTTATGCTTACGTCTGTTTGGAGTTTGATAGACCGCATGTCGCCGCAGCGCTTGCTTTCTACTAACAATTCCGATTTGCTTTCGGCTGTGCCTTTAACTGGCATTCGCCGTATGGTGCGCTCTCCTGAGGGTATTGCCAGTGTTTATCGAGTAAATTCTGGCCATATTCATATAAACGACTTACGCCGCATAGCCTACCATTTACGTATTAGCCGGAAATTGCCAGAGTTTTAGGTTTTGATCTTTGGAGCGAAGGTATAGAGCTAGTCGAATTTGCTCAATGTGGCTTAGCTCCTTTGGCTAATTTGGCCAATGAATTGGGCATTAGTTGGCATCTTTTAGCCGATGGAGATAAAGCCGGTCACACTTATGGAAAATTGGCTAAGCCTTACGCCGAAGCTGCTGGTTTAGGTCGAATTACTGTCCTTAAAGAGATAGATATTGAAAATTGCTTCTGGGAAAGCGAGTACGATTATAAGGACATCTTCCGCAAAATAGCTGGGCCGGCTCAACAAGGTAACAAGAAGGGGGAAAAATCCAAGGATTTGATAAAGCGAGCTATCCGAGTTGCCTCAAAGCCGGGCTTAGCCTTAGCTTTAGGCAAAGCTATGCAAGATAAGGGGCCAGAGATGGTTCCTGATCAATTGCGCATGATGATTTACGATGCTGTAGGAGCAGCTCGTCGTCAGGGACGCAGATTGTAATAGTTTGATAAGCTGATTTTTAGAGGTCATTTCCTGTGGATAGGGTTTCGCGTAGTAAGCCTACCGTTCTTTTTCTCAAGTACCATGATGTAAATATTCGTCCCATTCCAGATGAAGCTGAGCGCTCTTTGCAAGTGCTACCTTCTTTGGGTATTCTTTACTTGGCATCTTATGCCAGGCATAATGGCTATCCGGTTAAGTTTCTAGATGCTAACGCTTCTCGTTTGTCTCCGGAGTCTTTTCGATATTATTTGAAAGAAGAGCGTCCAGAAATAGTAGCTCTGACTACTATGAGCGCAGGTTGGCCTTCCACTGTAGAAGCGGCCAAAATTATTAAAGAAGTTTTGCCAGATTCTTTGCTTATTGTAGGCGGGCCGCATCTATCTATTTATCCGGAATTATGTCTTTCTTTTCCTGAATTTGATATAGGCATTATTGGTGATGGTGAAGAGACGCTTAAAGAAGTTCTCGATAAGTATAGTACCGGAGATAGCTTAGAAAATATAGATGGCACCGTTATTCGCGTAGGTAATGAAGCAAAAGTAAATAATGATGGGATTGATATAAAATATGGATTATTTAGTAAAAAAAGGAACAGGGAAAAATTAACTATAACATTTCTGAAGGATTAATAAAAGAAATTGATTATAAG
>SFMI01000192.1 GCA_004554425.1 Candidatus Saccharimonadota bacterium
CGCTTTTAGTAGCGAACCAAATATCTTCCAAGCCATTTTTCCAATTGGCTTTAGCCCCTCGCCCTTTCTCTCTTTGCCAAGTAATTCTATTTCTGACCTTAAAAAATTCGCCTAAAACCCGACCTATAATTAAACTACTCTCCCAATCACAGCAAACATAGATAGAGCCAGTCTCTTTGAGCAAAGGTTGCACAGCGTTAAGCCATTGGCGTGTATATTCTTCATATTCATTATCTTTTTTCTTGGAAAAAACGGTACCATTAAAAGATTTAGTCAGATTATAAGGAGGATCGGCAATAATTAGATCCATGCTCTGGTGAGGCAGAAATTGGCAAACTTGCCAAAAGTCTCCATTTATCGTTTTGTCAAGAATGCAGTTCAAATCTTGTTGGGGCTGAGTTAAATGCACACAGCGTTTCAAAAACTCATCACACTCATTTAAGGGATTGTTAATTGTTTTATTTTTGACTGTCCTTGATGGTAGCATATAATCCTCCCAAATTTGTTCTTGACTATAAGTTTCAACAAAGCCAACTTTTTTTCCAGCTATTTTTTCTTTGTCCCTCTTCTATTTATTCACATAGGCAGTTTTCCAAATACAGAGCCTCAAAATATCAAGAGGGAAAGAAGTCAAGTCGTAGCAAATTGCTACAATATGTTTAAGCGCAATTTTAATTTTTTACTTCTAGCTTTAGCCCTAAGCGCTCCCTTAGCTCTTAGGGTTTCTCTTCCAGTTTCAGCTGAGCCCTTAAGTCAGCCAGCCGCAATTGCTTCAGTTGCCAAAGGCTCCAAGGTGACTAATTCAAATGTCCAAGCTGAAAGAACTAACTTTTCTGAAACTATTCACGGCGTCAAGGTAGCCGATCCCTATCGTTGGATGGAAAATATCGACAGCGATCAAACTCGCGCTTGGATAGAAGCTCAACGCCATAAAACTGAGGCTTATATGAGCAAAGTGCCCAACCGCCAAGCTATCCGTCACCATTTGGAAAAATTGCAAAATTATCCCCGCTTTGGCGCTCCTACTTACGAAGCTGGCAAATACTTTTATTATTACAATAGCGGCTTGCAAAATCAGAGCGTACTTTACATGAGCGATTCCGCCGATAGTTTAGGTAAGCCTATACTCGATCCCAACACCTTTTCCCAAGAAGGAGTCTCCGCTTTAACTGATGCCGTACCCAGTCCCGATGGCAAGTTTTTGGCTTTTGCTATTGCCAAATCTGGCTCAGACTGGAACCAAATTCAAGTACTCGATTTAACTACAGGCAAAATTACTGCCGACTTAGTAAAATGGGTAAAATTCTCTACTATAGTTTGGGATGGAAATAGCAGCGGTTTTTATTACAGTCGCTATCCGGAACCAGCTCAAGACTCCAACGCTTTAGCCGGCGAAAATAAATATCACTCGCTCTATTTCCACAAAGTCGGCCAAACGCAGGCTCAAGATCAGCTTGTCTATAGCAATCCACAAAATCCTGACGTATCAGTCTACGGAAGCGCCAGCGAAGATCACAAATGGCTTTGCATAGAAGTATCTCATTCTCAAAATGATAATGTGGCTATCTTAGCTAAAGATATGACCGCTCCCGATAGCCACTTTATTACTTTACCTAACGCTTTCCAAGCTAAATTTTCCCTTATAGGTATAAAAGACGACACTCTTTATGCCTTTACTGACATGAAAGCTTCCAACGGCCGTATTGTCAGCGTCAAATTAACTAACAATATAATTGACGCTCCTTGGAAAGAAGTAATTCCCCAAACTAAAGAATCTATCAATAGCGTTTCTTTGGTAGGCAACCATCTTTTCGTCAACTATTTACATGACGCTGCCAGCCGAGTATCTGAATATAATTTAGACGGTCAATTTATTAGGCAGGTAAAATTGCCAGGTATTGGCAGTGCCTCAGCTTTTCATGGCAAGCAAAATAGCCAGACGGCTTACTACTCTTATACTAGCTTTAATACGCCCTCCATTATTTATGCCTATGACATAGCTAGTGGTAAAAGTTCAGTTTGGCATCAGCCAAAACTTAGCTTTAACCCTAACGATTTTGTCACTAAGCAAGTATTTGTAGAAAGTAGCGACGGAGCTAAAGTTCCCTTATTTATCAGTCATCGCAAAGACTTAAAAATAAAGGGCGACGTACCTACCTTGCTTTATGGTTACGGCGGTTTTGCTATCGATATGACGCCAGGTTTCTCTACTCGCACTATGACTTGGATGCAAATGGGAGGAATTTATGCTCAGGCTAGTTTGCGCGGAGGCAACGAATACGGAGAAGCCTGGCATGTAGCTGGCACCAAAACTCAAAAGCAACATACTTTTGACGATTTCATCAATTGCGCTCAATATCTTATTGATAATAAATATACCAATAGCGAGCGCTTGGCTATCAATGGCGGCAGTAACGGCGGACTCTTAGTAGGTGCTTGCTTGAACCAACGACCAGATTTATTTGGCGCAGCAGTCCCTCAAGTGGGCGTTATGGATATGTTACGCTTCCACAAATTTACCATAGGACGCTACTGGACTGGCGATTATGGCGACGTCAACAAACCGAAAGAATTTGAAGCCCTCTATAAAATTTCACCTTATCACAACGTTAAAGAAGGCGCCGCTTATCCGGCCACTTTAGTAACTACAGGAGATCATGACGATCGCGTTTATCCGGCTCACAGCTTCAAATATGCGGCCGCTTTGCAACATGCCCAGGGAAAGCACCAATTTTAATTCGCATAGACAGCAAAGCCGGCCACGGCGCAGGTAAGCCTATTTCCAAGCGCTTAGACGAAAGCGCCGATATTCTCTCTTTTATTGCTCAAGCTTTGGGCATGAAAAAACTTGACTTAAAATAGGCTCTTAGTTGCTTAGGCATTAGACAGTAAGCCGACTGTAATTTGAAACTTTCACAATTTTCAGTCGGCTTTTACCATACTAGAAAATATGAAAAAGCATTTTACGACGGAAAATCTGGCTCTTATGGCTCTTTTTGTGGCTATAGGTTTGGTGTTGCCATTTTTAACTGGACAAATTCCCCAAATAGGAATAATGCTTTCTCCTTTACATTACCCAGTTTTTCTTTGCGCTTTTATCTGTGGCAAGCGTGAAGGAACCGTTGTAGGATTAGTAATTCCTTTGTTGCGCGGTTTGCTCTTTGGTATGCCTCCTTTGTAT
>SFMI01000040.1 GCA_004554425.1 Candidatus Saccharimonadota bacterium
ATTAGCGCACACTTGAGGAATTTCTCGAGCTAATTCTTTCTGTGAATCAGAAAGTTGGCCTCGAGCATAGAGAGCCAAAATAACGTAGTCAAAACCTTGCAAGTCACGAACTAATTGATTTAAGGGCGGGCCGAAGCTGGCCATATTAAATTTAAATTCCTGGGCTTCAATTCCATACTTAGCCAGCAAGGGAGCTAAATTTAATGATTTAGAAACTTCTCCTAAAGGACTTTGAGGCAATAAATCTGGAGAGACTACCGCTACTTTGGCATCTTGGGCTAAACGTAAAGGCAACAAACTATTTCTGTCGCGCAAAATTTCAGCAGTCTGAGCAACTATTTCGCTCATAATGGCATGATGCTCTTTGGCATGGGCAATTTCTGCTTGAGGAAGCCCTTGATGGTTCTGACGCAATTTTTCTAAACGGGCTAAAGACTCGTCCAAACGCTCTTCACTGATACGTCCGCTTTTTACCGCTTCTACCAAGGCATGGAAAGACTCAAGCTGCTGTTCAAAAGTGCCTAAAGCCAACACTAAGTCGGCGCCAGCTTCTATGGACATGACGGTAGCTTCACCAAAGCCCCAAGTATTAGCTATCGATTTCATTGACAGAGAGTCGGTGACAATAACACCTTCATAGCCAAGCTCTCGGCGTAAAAGTCCAGTTAAAATAGTTTTGGAAAGGGTAGCCGGCAACTTGTCATCTAAAGCGGGAAAAACAATATGAGCGGTCATAATCGCTTCCACGTTTTCTTTAATAGCCGCTTTAAACGGAACGAGTTCAATTTCTTCCAATTGTTGACGGCTGCCTTTTATAGAAGGCAAAGCCAGATGGGAGTCTGTGTCAGTGTTGCCGTGACCTGGAAAATGCTTAGCTGTGGGAATCACACCGCCGTCTCTAAGGCCACGAATAGCCGCACAACCTAAAGTTGCAACCTTGTGAGGATCAGCAGAAAAAGAACGTACGCCGATAATAGGGTTGCGAGGATTATTATTCACATCCAAGCAAGGCGCAAAATCTATATGAATACCCAAGTCGCGCAACTCTTCGCCCATAATGCGATGGGCTTTGTAAACGTTGTCTTCGCTATTAGCTACACCTAGAGCCATGGCACCTGGAGACAAACTCATTTCCGGATAACGAAAACGATCGACCAAACCACCTTCCTGATCGACGGCCATAAAAGGAGTTATTTTGGCATTCTTATGAATATCTTTAATAAGTTCGTCTACTTGTTGGTGGTCCTTAACGTTTTTGGCGAAAAGGATAACGCCATTCCAAGCGTGAGTACGTAAGTGTTGAGCGCTTTTTTCTCCCAACTGCTGATCGGGAATATCGATCATAATCAGTTGGGCAGCTTTATCTTCTATACTTAAATTAGCAAATTTAGCTTCAGGCATAGCTAAAGTAACCTCGTTTTATGCATATCAATGTTTTACCAATTGTAAAACTGTACGGCTAGAAATTTGAATTTTGTCCTCAGTAGTTATCTGACGCTCACCGCCAGCTGGAACGGAGACGCCGTTGATAAAGGTGGGATTAGTGTCAGAACGATGTTGCAAGAAGAACTTGCCTGCGCGGAAGATCAGGGTACAATGGTGGCGGCTGATCTCCTGATCGGTAAGCGGAATATCCGAATTTCGGTCACGCCCAACAGAAGAACGCTGCTTAGTTAAAGGAAGAGACTTCCCTAAATCTGTTTCGGTGCCTTCCACTACATCAATAGAATACTCGGCTAAAGCTTCACTTACGCAACGCTCGCTGAAAACCAACGTAGTATTACCTAGAGCTATTTCATCGCCAGTCATTAAATTGACTTGCTCGCCGCAAGTTACTATGCGCTTATTGATTTTGATGTCTTCTTGAAAATTGATCAAGGTAAAGCGGCCATTACCATAACGTAACAAAGCTTGATCGTTGACTATAGTAGGTTCATCTACTTCTATATCATTGACTCGCTCGCCGCGTGAACCTATGGTGAAAGTGCGCTCATCTCCAAGCTCTGAAGCTAATAAAGCAATTCTTTGGCCGCGACGACTGCCACTTACATAATCGATCGCATAGTCGCATTCGTAGCGCCAAGGACTAGTCATATTGCCAAACTTATCTTCAGGCTCGAATAGGGGAATATCAGCTCTGGGTTTATCCTGTAAAGCGGACATCGCAGGCTGCGGCTCGTCATTATGGGCTAAGTCTTCGTGAGCATACTCTTGCTCATAAGGCTGTTGCTCATCTTCATGGGCTAAGTCTTCGTGGGCATATTCTTGCTTATAAGGCTGTTGCTCATCTTCATGGACTAAGTCTTCGTGGGCATATTCTTGCTCATAAGGCTGTTGCTCATCTTCATGGGCTAAGTCTTCGTGAGCATACTCTTGCTCATAAGGTTGTTGCTCATCTTCATGGACTAAGTCTTTGTGAGCATACTCTTGCTCATAAGGTTGTTGCTCATCTTCATGGGCTAAGTCTTCGTGAGCATACTCTTGCTCATAAGGTTGTTGCTCATCTTCATGGGCTAAGTCTTCGTGAGCATACTCTTGCTCATAAGGCTGTTGCTCATCTTCATGGACTAAATTTTGCTCGGCAACAGTTTGCTGAGGAGCATTTTCTTCTTCTTCTTCTTCTTCGGTAACTGAATCTTTAACTGTGGCCAATTCAGCTTTATTGTGAGCAGTAGGAGGTGCTGCAGCAAAATTATACTCCGGAAGTTCATCTTCTGCTGTTTCTATTTTGTCATTTTCGTCTTGCTCAGCTATAGCTTGACCGCTATTGGCTTCCGGCTCAAGTTCTTCCACTTGCTCGCTGCTTTTTACTTGCTCGTTAGTTTGGGCGTTTTTATCCTCTTCGGGAATGGAGTTTGGCGTATCGGCTTCCAAATTTTGTTGTTCATTTTCTGTTAAAATAAACTCGCCGCGCGAACCAAATTTATAGCCTGCGTTTTCCCAATCTTGACGGGTATAGCCCTCTTTGTCGTATCCTTCTCGATCAAAACCGCCGTAATCGTATCCCTCGCAATCGTATCCTTCCCAGTCATAACCTTCGCGATTATAGTTATATTGGTCAAAACCGTCGCGATCGAAACCTTCACGATCAAAGCCTTCAGCATTGAAACCTTCTCGGTCGTATCCTTCTGAATCGAAGCCATCGCGGTTAAATCCTTGACGATCTAAGCCATATTGGTTGTAACCTTCCCAATCGTAGCCATCACGGTCGTAATTATCTCTGTCGAAGCCGTCGCGATCAAAACCGTCGCGGTCGAAACCCTCCCAGTCATATCCTTCCCAGTCGTAGCCATCACGGTCGTAATTATCTCTACCGAAGCCATCGCGGTCAAAGCCGTCGCGGTCGAAACCTTCGCAATCGTATCCTTCCCAGTCGTAGCCGTCGCGGTCGTAATTATCTTTGTCAAAACCGTCACGATCAAAACCATCGCGATCGAAACCGTCACGATCGAAGCCTTCAGCGTCATAACCATCGGCGTCGAAGTTGCCATCGACAAAATCTGTAGAAGAGCTAGCGTTGCCGACATTTTCTTCTTGAAGTTGGGCGTGCTCCTGATCTTGATCCTGAGCGGCATATTGTTGATATTGCTTGGACTCTGGATATTCTTGTGGATCTGGAGTAGTAGTTCGCATGGCAGACAAAGCGGCAAGGCGCGAATCTGTTGCGGAATTGTTGGAAGGTTGCTTCTTCCCTAAGGAGGCAAAAGAGTAGGGCACAGCCCGCTTGGCTCGCTCCTCTTCCTCTCGCAATTCATCAGACAAATTTTTGGGCTCAAAGACTACTTGAGAAGAAGATAAAATATTTTGCGAAGGCTGAGCACTATAATTGTCGCTGCCTCGCGAGCCATAAAGGCTGTTTTGACCGTCAAATTCTGCACCGTCGTCGGCAAAATCAGAATTAGAATCAGAGATATAAGCTACCAGCTCATCGTAGGACATGGTATCTATATCGCTTAGGGTTGTCCCTCTTGAGCTGCGACGCGAAGAGCGCTTTTTGGGAGGCTCGTTATCCAACATCATGCGAAGATCGGCTGCTTGTTGTTGAGGGCTATTCTGATTTTCCACCGTTGCTGTACCTATGAAAAAGAAAAAAACTGACAAAACCAGCCCCATTGTTGACCGTACTTGCATACAATCATTAATGCAACTGGCAGTTATTATTTATCGGTAATTATTGCCTTCCGCACCTGAGAGATCGGCCGGGCGGGGTGCGCCAGCCGGGCGGGGTGCGCCAGCCGGGCGGGGTGCGCCAGCCGGGCGGGGTGCGCCAGCCGGGCGAGGAGCACCAGCTGGGCGAGGAGCACCAGCTGGGCGAGGAGCGCCAGCTGGGCGAGGAGCACCAGCTGGACGAGGGGCGCCAGTTGGACGAGGGGCGCCAGCTGGACGAGGGGCACCGGCTGGACGAGGGGCACCGGCTGGACGAGGAGCGCCTGCCGGGCGCGGAGCACCTGCTGGACGAGGTGCACCAGCTGGACGAGGTGCACCAGCTGGACGAGGAGCGCCAGCTGGACGAGGAGCGCCTGCTGGATGGGGATTATTTACATGGGCAGGTGTAGGCTGAGGAGCTTGTGCAGGAGCTTGCTGCTCGTAACCATAAGGCTGCTGCTCGCGGTACGGTGCAGGTTCAGGCTGCTGATAAGAAGGTTGGCTCGGATAGTTGTTAGGCTGAGGGGGATAAGCTTCACGGCGCTGCTGAGGCTGATAATCACCATAGCTTTGGGCCTCTCCATTGGCAGGATAACTCCCATACTCTTGGCGCGGTTGAGGCTGATAAGGCTGTTGAGGCTGCTGCTGGTATTGAGCAGATGGCTCCGAATAGGGGTGCTGGGGAGCGTTGCTGTCTCTCCAACTGCGCAAAGGAGAACGATGAGGCTGGTTGTCGTCCACCTCAAATTCGCGGAAAGGTTGCTGTTGTGGCTGCTGGCCTGGCACGTGCATGCTAGTTTGGCCTAAGTCATGATTGCCGCTCTGTTTCTTACTGCTGGAAAGTACCATAGCCGTGCGGCCGATCATGATGATATCGCGTTCATTCAACACGGTTGGAATGTCGCTGCGCACAATTATTTCGCGAGGCATGCCGTTGGACATACGCCTGATGCGCGTAGCTTGGCTGCTGCTGTCCGATTGCAAGATTCCATAGGTGGCTGCTCTATCTTGCCATACCAGGAGAGCTTGCTCGCTAGGAACAGAAGTATCGTGTAACAAAACACCGGCGCTCGTGCGAGGATCGGCTGGGCCTTGCAAACGACCTATAACTAAGACAGGCTCACGGAGAGGATAATTGGCTCCCTTGTCTGGGCCTTGGATTACGGTCATGACAAACTTTTCGTCATCTTCTTGCATACCGGCGTCCATCAGACCAGCCATGCCGGCCATATTTTCTCTATCCTGACGGTTGTTGCTTTTGGAAGCATAATTATTCAGAGCGTCAAAAACTCCGGGGGAGACGCCTTGGCTTTGCGGAGTTTTTACGGCGTCGCCTAACTTGCCAGTACGCGTTTCGGCTGGTTCTAAGATAAAGCCCAGCAATCCCAAGTTAACTTTTTCGTTAAGATGAAGTGGGTAGCCATCTACTGGCACGTCACCGACTACTGTGAGATTGGTGCGGGAGCGGTGTTGCAAAACATAACACTGCCTTTCGTCATCCCATTGCAATAAAGCGTGAATTCTGGATACGGTAGGCTCAGAAAAGAGAATCCAGCCCGGGGAAACTTCACTCGTTTCGACCGCTCTTCCTAAGGTTATTTCCGGCGAGTTGAGCAGGACAACCCTACCTTCGTCATTGCCTTCAACTACTCTAAGTTGTAGACCAGAACTCCAAGCCATTAAAGTTTCCCTCTCACATTAAGAAAAAATGCAGTGTACTTCAGCTTCGCTAGTCTTGGGGCCAGTTTGTACCGCAACAGGTCAGATAAGGCGAAACCACATACTTCACTAGCTTAGCTTCAACACCTGAAAAAAACACCCTGCCTGAGTGTATTTCGATTGAAAAGGCAGGGCCGTCTTTTGCTTTGTCGAAATCGGCGGGCAGTATGGGGGTAGTTTCGAATAAAAGTTTAAGACAAAATCACAGTATAGGAAAACTGATATGGCTGAAATTAAAGGAAATGTTGTCGGCTTAAAACCGAATCAGAAAAAAACTTTATTGCGTTTATTCCAAAAGAGAGTAGATCGAGAGAGCTTAATAAGCTGGGAGCTGGGGCGCTATCTTACCGAGATATCTTTGGAAATAGGTAGACAAGTTGGTATATTGATAGATCGCAAAGGTAACGTACTTCAGGTTTTTGTTGGCGATGCTAAATCTATCATGATTTCCGAGTTGGGGCGTTTTCGTGTAGGTAAATCACGTTTTCGTGGCGTGCGTTGGATTCATACCCACTTGAGCAACGAGCCTTTGAGTCAAGATGACTTGACTGACTTGGCTTTGCTTCGCTTTGATGCTGTAGCTGCTTTAGAAACTTTACCAAACGGTTTGCCTGGTAACATATATGCTGCTTGGTTACAACCCAATGACAAAGAGCCTTGGCATGTAGAAGAGCCTGTACCTTTGGACTTGTTTAAGTTGGATTTTTACGGCTTAATCAATGCCTTAGAGCAAGAATATGCTCGCAAGATAGATTCGCGCTCTACTGGTCAGGCTATGCGCAAAGCTATTTTGGTGGGCGTGACCACCAATAAGCTTGATGATTTGCAGCGCTCTATGACCGAATTGACGGAATTGGCTGCTTCGGCTGATATTGAAGTAGTAAATGTGGTAACTCAGAAACGCCCTCGTTTAGACGCAAAATTTGTGGTCGGTAGCGGCAAGCTGACTGACATCATGATTACCGCTATGCAAAAAGGGGCTGATCTTATAGTTTTTGAGGGTGAACTCAGCGGGTCACAAATGCGGGCTATTTCCGAGTTATGTGAGCTTGAGGTCATCGACCGCACTCAATTGATTTTAGATATATTCGCTCGTCGAGCCAGCAGCAAAGATGGTAAATTGCAAGTTGAACTGGCCCAAATGAAATATAGTTTACCGCGCTTGGTACTCAAGGATGACTTTATGTCTCGTATTACTGGAGGTATTGGCGCTAAAGGCCCTGGTGAAACAAAAATTGAGGTTTTGCGTCGCCGAGTAAAGGATCGTATTGCCAAATTGGAACGAGATCTCGACCAATTGTCTTGTCAGCGCCGGCGCCGCAGAACTAACCGTCAGCAATCTGGCACTCCCATTATAAATTTGGTTGGCTATACCAATGCAGGCAAATCCACTATTTTGCGTACTTTGACTGGAGCGAAAATCTTAGTAGAGAATCGTCTTTTCGCCACTTTGGATCCTACTTCTAGAAAGTTGCGTTTGCCTTCTGGGCGTAAGACCGTTTTAATTGATACAGTTGGTTTTATCCAAGATTTGCCTGAAGATCTAGCTAAAGCTTTTCGAGCTACTTTGGAAGAACTTAGCGACGCTGACATTTTGCTTCACGTAGTCGATATTTCCAATCCAGAATTTGCCAATCAAATTATGGCAGTACAGCAAATTTTAGAAGAATTGGCTTTAGATGATATTCCTCAGCTGGTCGTTTTCAACAAAATAGACAAAATCGCTCCAGAAATTTTAGATAGCGTACGTCAAGTTTGGACTGACGCCGTTTTTGTTAGCGCTTTGCAAGCTGATTCTTTAAAAATTATGCTGGAGAGATTGGATGAAATGGCCGCTTCCTTAGATAAAGAGGGAAACAGCATGCCTGATTCTGCTCAAGATTCAGCTAATTGACGGTTTAATTAGCAAGGCAAAAGAGTAAAAAGCGGAATTAAAGGCGATTATTGGTTATTTTTTGCCTTGGTATGGCCAAATAGCAAAAATGGCGCTCCCAAAATAGAGAGCGCCAGGGCTAGAGTATAATTTGGCTAGCTTGGACTGTTACAAGGAGCCGTTGCGCTACCATCTTCTTTATTATGCCGTTTCATAAATGTATCAGTAATCAAAGCCAAAGCGCCGTCGCCGGTAATGTTACAAGCGGTACCGAAGCTGTCTTGCAAGGCAAAAATAGCTATAAGCATGGCTGTGCCTGCATCATTAAAACCAAGTACAGAAACGACAATACCTAATGAGGCTAATACGGTTCCTCCAGGGACTCCAGGAGCACCTACGGCAAATATTCCCAGAAGCAATATGAACAAGACTAGAGTAGAAGGCGTAGGCAAGTGACCGTAGAGCAATTGAGACACAATGCACACAAAGAATACTTCAGTCAGTACAGAGCCGCAAAGATGGATATTAGCGAATAGAGGAATAGAAAAGTCCGAGACTTTTTTGTCTAATATTAGGCTCTTGCGTACGCATTCCAGAGCTACTCCCAGCGTAGCTGCAGATGACATGGTTCCTAAGGCTGTGAGATAGGCCGGCAGGTAGAACTTGAGCACTTGCCAGCTGTTCTTTCTCGAGTAGAGAGTTGCCAAGCCGTAGAGTAATAAAAGCCATATGTAATGGCAAACTATAACAATGAGGATTACTGGCAACAATATGCCCAACCGTGAGATGTTGCCTTCATAGGATATAGCACAGAAATTGGCCGCTACGTAAAATGGCAGCAAAGGCACCAGAATTCGTCTTACTAACTGCAATACGATTTCCCTGAATTGCAAAAGTAGTTCCGTAATTGCATCCGATTTTGTCCAACAGCAGCCCAAGCCAATAAAGATTGAGAGCAGCAAAGCAGACATTACGTTAAGTACGGGAGGAATCTCTAAGTTGAATAACAACTCAGGCAATTCCCGTAAGGATCCGGTGATAGTTTGTACATCAAGCAAAGGAATCGCTTGATAGCCTACTAGCATGGCAAAGAAGGCTGCACCTACGGATGATAGGTAAGCTAGCGAAAAGGCAAAGATTATCAGTCGTGAAACACTTCCTCTCAGCAAGGCGATGGAAGGAGCTACAAAGCCAATGATAATCAGGGGAACGAGGAAAAAAATAACTTGACCACTGACTTGCTTGATAACCAACACACTTTTCATCAGTCCTTCAGGGACGAAAAATCCTGCGATGATACCAACTATGACAGCCAAGATCAAAATAACGATCGTATTTGAAAAGATTTTTTTTATCATATTGTTTACTGTCTTAAGTGTTTATTTCTTGACCCGATAATTTAATGTCGATTAGTAGTTTCCTAAAAAAAACACAATTTTGTAATCCTAAACAAGAAGACTTTGCCGACACTAATTAAGGTTTTTTATTTCTTTCTTTTGTTACGAAAAAAATTAAGATATCACGGACATGCAAGTGAATGCTAATGTTTCGGCGGCACCCAGCGGTGCCTTTCAAGCGTAGCAATGTTGTTCCTGCACATGGTCCAAGGGAATCATTTGACAAAATTAGTCAAAAAAGCCATCACTAAAAAGCTTGCTTTTGCTGTTGATTATTGCCATAATGGGCGGTGTTAAATTAACATTATGTTTCCTGTGCCCTCAGAGGAGCAGGGAGCTTGTTCAACAAGGACGCTGTAAAAGATTTTAGCTTTGGTGTTGAGATAAAGAGTGCGGAAGCATTAAGTACAGTACTGCCGCCTATTTTCGCGGCGTCGTTGCAGTAATATAAAGCGGAGGAAATAAACTTGTCATCAGACGGAACTGATAAAGGTAAAATCGAAGTTGAAGGCGTGGTGACAGAAGCCTATCGTGACGCTTGTTTCAAAGTAAAATTAGAGAACGGTTACGAAGTTTCGGCTCACATTTCCGGCAGAATCCGTAAGCACTGGATTCGTATTTTGCCCGGTGATAAAGTTACAGTAGAGCTTTGCCCTTACGACTTGAATAAAGGGCGTATCGTCTACAGAGCTAAATAGAGAGTTTCTGATAAATCGATCGTTTTACGTAATAAGGCCCGCTTGCAGCTGCTAAGTAACTGCAAGCGGGCCTTATTCTCTTTGTAAATATTTTCCGCTTAAGGCTGTATCTTGTTGATTTCGTCTTCGTTTTCTGTTGTCTCTTCTTGCGGATAAGGCAACACTTTCCGGAGCCACAGGCCAAGAACAAACCAAAGGGCGGAAATAGCCAAAGAGCCATAATAAAGCCAAGACGGATCGTAATCACGCCAATAATCCAATATAGCGCGAACTAAACCGAAGGCGGCTAAACTTAGAGCTGCACTATTGATGCGCAACTTGGGCGCATACTTCATAATGAGCAAAGCACACGTACAATGAGCCACAGACAAATAAAGCATGGTAGGGTGACGCGGCACGTCGTTTCCTACAATCATACCCCAAGGCAGGGAAGTGGGAACGCCAATTTCACCATTCCAGGCCAGAAAACAGCCAAATCTGCCTAAGCCCCAGCCCAAGAGAGCTGCTGGCCCCATAGCCTGGCACATTACTTCCATAGGCAATTTTTTTACCTTGATGTAGCCTATCCAAGCTAAGATGGCACCCAGAAAGCCGCCGTAAGAAATTAAACCGCCTTCCCAAAAAGCAAAAATTTGTCCAAAGCTATGTATTTGCTGGTAATTTACCAAAGCGAAAAGGAGGCGAGCACCTAAAATTCCCGCTAATGTCATCCACATTGCCAAATTGTCAACGTGGTCGCGATATTTTTCCGGTAGCCTTTTGATTGTAAGAAAGTAGGCTGCTATAGCTCCCACGCAAAAAGCAAAACTGTGAATATTTACAATAAAAGGGCCGCCTATATGGATGTCAGGCGGAGGAGTAAAATGGATCATAATACTAAATTAACTTTTTTCTTTCGGGATGACTTTTTCCGCTAAGGGAACACTTTCTGTTCACAAAATAGACTAAATTACCTGCTGTTTGCCACCTAAAGGAGACAGTATTCAAGCGGCGAAAAAATGGAAAAATTTTGTTCCGATGCGGAAATACGTGCGATAAAGTAAATTGTTGCGGCCCCAAGCAGCGGGAAATTCATTTTCGGAGAGGTCGTTTGTTTGCCCATGTCCTACTTGAATAAATGTTTGAGAATGATGGTCGATAATCACGCTTCAGACTTATATTTAGTATCCGGAGAAGCTCCTGTCGCCCGCATTTATGGCTCTTTGCAGCGCATGACTGGCGAGTCTGTCTTGTCTAATGATTTTGTGGTTGAGATTGCCAAATCGCTTTTTAGTGCTGAACAGCTAGCAACACTTGAGCTAGACAAAAGTTTAGATTTTGCTATTGAATTGGGCACTGTCGAAGAAGGTGGCCCTTGGAGATTGCGAGGCAATGTCTATCAACAGAAAAACGGCCTGAATATAGTGTTCAGATTGATACCGTCCAAAGTTCCTACCTTGGAAGAGCTGGGGTTGCCTGCTAGTTTGAGGAAACTGACCAAATATCACCAAGGTTTGATTCTTTGCACAGGGCAGGCTGGTTGTGGTAAAACGGCCACTGTAGCCGCGCTTTTGGATATTATAAATTCTCGCTCTCCAGTACATATAATTACCGTCGAAGACCCGATAGAGTATATTTTCAAAAATAAGCGAGCTCTTATTAACCAGCGTCAAGTAGGTCGTGATGTAGAAAGTTTTGCTTTGGCTCTTAAAGGCGCTTTACGTGAAGACCCGGACATTATTTTTGTCGGTGAGTTGCGTGATTTAGAAACTATTTCTTTGGCTATTACTGCTGCTGAAACTGGTCACTTGGTCTTTGGAACCTTGCATACTAATTCCGCTCCCAAAGCTGTCGATCGTCTTATCGATGCCTTTCCCATTGATCAGCAAGCGCAAATACGTACTATGCTTTCTGAATCGCTGCGCGGCGTAATTGCTCAACAACTTATTCCTAAGGCTGATGGCTCAGGACGCGTGGCTGCTGTAGAAATTTTAGTCAATAACGGCAGCATTTCCAATTTAATTCGCGTTGGCAAAACTTATCAAATTACGATGTCCATGCAAACAGGTAAAAGAGAAGGCATGTGTGTTATGGATAATTCTGTGTTGGAACTTTTCCGGCGTGGACTTATTACCAAAGAAGAGGCCGAAGCTTGTTCTATAAATCGCGAACCTTATCGTCATCTCTCTTCCAACGCCTATATGGCCGACTAACTTAAGGGGTAGATAATTATGGCATTTTTTTCCAGATTGACTCAAGCATTCTCCTCTTCCATCTCTCGCGAAGAACCGGCACCGGCGCCAGAAGAAAAAAAAGTTGTCGCTGTACCCAATTCGCCAGAAATGTCTATAGCTGCTGATAGTTATGAAGCTCCTGACGTTTCAATTGTAGAAACTGTCGAAGAGGAACCCGAACCGGAAGAGTTACCTTTAATTGAGGTGCCGAACGACTATAACCAAGATGATCTATTACGCATTTTGGTTACCAACAAAGGATCCGACTTGCACTTATCTGTTGGTGAAGTGCCCATGTTTCGTATCAGTGGCGATTTGCATCGCTCAACTTGTCCAGTTTTGACTAATGAGAAGGCCAAAGAGCTTCTTGCACCCTTAGTAAGTGTGGAGCGTTGGGAAGCTTTTGAAAAATGCGGCAATCTTGATTTCGCTTACGAAATTCCTGGTTTAGCTCGTTTCCGTGGCAATTTCTTTAAACAAAAATACGGTTTAGCCGCTGTTTTTCGTGAAATTCCCAGTCGCATTCCCACTATTGATGAAATGCATCTTCCCGAGGTGCTCAAAAAAATCGCCATGTTCAAGAAGGGCATCGTTTTGGTAACCGGCCCCACTGGCTCAGGTAAATCTACCACTATGGCGGCTATGCTCGATTATGTAAATAAAAATCGCGGTGCTCACATTATTACTATTGAAGATCCTGTTGAGTTTACGCACAAAAATCAACAATGTATTATCGATCATCGTGAAGTAGGCGCCCATGCCAATACGTTTGCTGAAGCTTTAAGAGCTTCTTTACGTGAAGATCCCGACATTGTCTTGGTTGGCGAAATGCGCGATTTAGATACAATTTACAATGCTATTAAAGCTGCCGAAACTGGCGCTTTAGTCTTTGGTACTTTGCACACCAACTCTGCGGCCAAAACGATCGATCGTATTATTGACGTTTTCCCTGCTAAGCAGCAAGATACCATCCGCGCTATGCTCAGTGAATCTATTAAGGCGGTAGTAGCTCAGCTTTTACTTAAGAAAATTGGTGGCGGTCGCGTAGCTGTGCACGAGATCCTTATTTCTCAGGCTGGCTTTTCTAATATTATTCGTGAGGGCAAAACTTCTCAAATCAATAATTATATTCAAACAGGTAAAGAGGCAGGTATGCAAACCATGGATTCTGCTTTAATTAAGCTGTTAGAAGATGGGCTTATCGATAAGAATACGATTAAAGAATTTTGCCACGATCCCAACACATTTCGCAGTTACGGCATCGATTTGGACAAATAATGGCATCGATGGAATAGGGCAGGCTCGTCTTTTAGTTGAGCTTGCTCCTACGACTGTCGCATGGAGGTCGGTTTGGGACAAGAGATTTCCGAAGGAATTCTGTATTTTCTAAAATTTCCGCTTTTGGGACTGATTTGTGCTTTTGTAGTTGTCTCTTTGCGGATTATATATCAGGGAATGCCTAAAGCCGAGCCTCCTTCCGAAAGAAAACAAAGTAGCAATCGATCTACACAAGCAGATCTGTCTGTTGAAGAAATGGCCAAAGCCGATAGCAAAATTAGGAAAAGCTTAAGCTCGGCTGTCTCTGGCACTCTGGCAGCTGTAAATTCAGATCAAGAAGAAAAGACTGAATTCAATTTATCTTACGCTCCCACTGTAGTTGATATGCCAGCTGTGGGCAGTTCTCGTGAGCAATTGGCTGCCGTAAAAAAATCGGCCACGATTGCTGCGACCGTTTCTGGTCGTCATTTGTTGGTGGATAGTCCCTATCTGGCAGAAAAAAGTTTGCCTATAGGACAAACTATGGTATTTGGACGTTCTCCTGAATGTGATGTTTGCTTAGCTGGTAATTTCGTTTCCGGTCGTCATGCTAGGTTATCAATCGATCCTAGTGGAGTTGTTCTTGAAGATTTGGGCAGCGCTAACGGAACTTTTTGTAATGGAGAATTGCTTACTACGCCGGTATACTTGAAAGATGGCGACGAGTTCTCCATAGACGATAGTAAGTTTGTCTACAAGCAAAGTTAGGTCTTAAAAAAGTATGTGTGCTAATTCACGTCGTTGGGGAGCCTTGCT
>SFMI01000041.1 GCA_004554425.1 Candidatus Saccharimonadota bacterium
TGACTCAAAGCAAGCCAAAAGTTCCTTCACAAACATGCTTAGAGATAAACACTTACAATGTTCCGATTCGGCTATGCTTACAGCCAAGTTATTACAAACTTTGGGCTTCAAAGTGAGAATTGTGGGTGGTATGCTTTTAAGCACTTCAGAGCCGGAAGATCAAGCGACCCATTCATGGTGTGAAGTTTTTTGTCCTGACCTAGGATACGTGCCTGTAGATCCTACTCAGGGACGTTTTCCTTATATGCGTCAGAGTTGCTTTGCTAAAGCCGATCCTAATATAGTTGTTTGGTATATAGGAGATGACAGTCGAGGATGTGCCCTCAAAGAAAAGCCTACTCAATCGTCGACACAAAAAAAGCATCCTTCCCAATTACACAGAGCCTCTTTATCAGTAAATATAAGTCACCATCTCCTGAAATATAATAGCAATTTAAACGACCATAGAATCGCCTATAACTTCGGAAATTTTTTCGCCCTTAAAGACGGAGCAGGGCCTCTCAAGGTAATTTCAGGCTCAGAAATTGTAAAAATAGAAAAAAAACCCAACGATCTTTCCCCCGCTGCCCTGTGGGCTCTCAATCGGCGCTGGAATAGCGAAGAAATAAAAGCTCTAGATAATAGACCGGAGCCTGCAGCTAAGTTATTGCGAGCTTGGTTGGCAATTTATAATTATGATTGGCAAAAAGCGCAAAATTTGCTGGATGAGTTGCCTGAAGATAATGAATATGTTGCTGAAGCTCAAGCCTTTTTGGCCATTTTTACTGTGCAAAGTTTGGCAGTACAAAAACGAATGCCCTTTATGCAAAAATGTCCAGCTCGCGATTTCATGGCCGAAGCAATTTGTCAATTTTGCAGCGATCAGCGTAACTGGTCGGAACTTTGTGCAGCAGCCAAAGCCTCAGCCTGTTGGCTACCAGCAGACTATATATTAAAAATTCAATGGCTTAGAGGAGCTTTTAAAACAAACCAGCCACAAGAGCAAAAGCTGGCTTTGGGAGCATTAGCCAAAAGCGCTCCTCAAGATGGCTACCCATATATTATACTGGGACAATTATATTTAGAACGAGGACAAATAGACGAAAGTTTGATCATGTTGCAACAAGCAGCCAGTATGGATTTGCGTCCGGAAGAAAAAAAATTTGTGCGCGATTTGAGAAAACGTTTGCGCAAATTATCACATACAAATACAAAGTAGGCTCAGTCTCCTTAGCAGAGGCAGAGCCTACTCTGGCATAATTAGTATATACGATAGAAACTAGCCGACTTTTTCTTCAGAAGCAGGAGCTTGCTCGGCGGGAGTCTCTTTAGCTACGATTTTGTCAACTACGGTACGACCGATATCAAAGCCCTTCTTGGCACCATTGACAGCACCGGGACCGGCGCCAACAATGGCAGAGCCGAGACCTTCAACAGCACCACCGACCATACCGCCGGCCATGGAGCCAACCAAAGGACCAGCAACTAAGCCGCCAACTAAGGCAATGGGGCCGGCAACAGTACCGGCAATAGCCAATCCGGCCACTAAACCGGCAGAAGCGCCGATAGCTTGTAAAACGACTTTGGCGTCGTGAGAAATACTGACTTTGCCCTGAGCAGCACCTACCAAACCACCTTTGGTAGCACCGGCAGCAGCGCCAATAGCACCGGTAACGACACCGGCAGCGTTGCGAACAATACGAGTAGCGAAATTGGGCTTCTGAGGAGCGGGCTCTTCACTCTGCTCACTCAAAGCAAACATTTCTTGCGGCTCTGCCTGTACAGCGGCAGTTTCAGTGTTGGTTGTTTCTTTGCTGTATACAGGAGCAGATGCACTGTAAGTATTGGCAAAAGAATTTACTGAATTTATAGACATTATAAAAAACGTCCTCCTAAAAACTCAAACACCGCGCCGAGAAAGAACTGCACGACCCTCGGAACTGCCGCCACAAATAAGCGGAAGCTGCCCTCAAAACACTTACCAGCCGTTCCTTGATGTAATTACAGGCCCAACTGATAACCAGCGCTTTGCGTGCCGCACGGTATCAGTCTCATTTTATCAAATAAAGACGCGGCAAACAACAGGCAATATACACCTATACTTGCAATATTACCAACTTAGCAAAAGAAATATCCCAGGAGTGCTCTTTATTAAGCTTAGCTAAACGCAATCCAAAGGCACTGCCATCTTTCATTTCACGTTCCATTAAGCAAATTTTGCCGTACCACTTACCCATTAAAGACATGACTTTTTCTTCAATTTTGGCATAATCGGCACATTCAGAGGAAACTTGGGCGGTGACAGCTCGTTCATGACGGCGTACTTCTTCCCAAGGAACATGCTTTCTGGTAAGATACATCACTTCCGGCTCTGCTAAGGCCAATCGACACGCTCCTTTAGCCAACTCTCTTAGCTCTGTGCTAGCTTTCTGAAGCTCAGTTGCGCAATGTACTTCTAAAGCGCACATTCTGCGCTCATCCTCGCTAATTTCGGTAACCAAAAAGCCTATAGGCAAATTTTCTTTTTGTTTAGCCACTACTTTCCAACCTCTGCGGAATCTTCAATGCTCAGTTGCAGAAATTATATTCCTAACCGAAGCTTTTTTTCACTCCTTAAAGCTAGGCTTCCTGCCCCCACTATTCGAGAAAGATTTGCAACTAATAGTATGCCAAAAAGAGTGGCCTTTTGGGCAATGTGGAAATAGGCCGCCTTTAGTGCCAGACAAAAAAAGCAAGCGCACAGTCAAAAAGCGAAAGAGAAAATATAATATGGGCAATATTTTTGGCAAAATATTTAGAGTGACAACTTTTGGGGAATCACATGGGCCAGCTTGCGGAGCTGTGATAGATGGAATGCCCTCTCAAATAGATATAGATTTAGAAGAGGTTCAACGCTATTTAGATAGACGCCGACCGGGACAGCGCTTTACGACGCCGCGCCAAGAGCAAGATCGTTTAGAAGTTTTATCCGGCCTCTTTGAAGGTAAAACTTTAGGCACTCCCATAGCCATGCTAGTACGCAATTGTGATCAGCACTCTCGAGACTATAAGGATTTGGCTTCTGTCTATCGTCCTTCCCACGGAGATTATACTTGGCAAACCAAATATGGCTTTCGTGATTGGCGCGGCGGAGGACGCTCCAGCGGCCGAGAAACGGTCGGCCGGGTGTTGGCCGGGGCTTTGGCTGAACAATTATTGCGCCAATGGCTGCCATCAAATGAGCTTATGCCATTTAATATTGTGGCTTGGTTGGAACAAATTGGCCCTTGCGAGCTAAACTACGACGAAGGCCAATTTGAGCAATATTTGCAAACGCTCAGCCGCCAAGAAATAGATTCTTGCCTGGCTCGCTTTCCCCAAGCTTCAGTTAGCCACAAAGTACAGCAACTTTTGGAAAAAGCTGAGCGAGAAGGCAATTCTTGGGGCGGCCGCCTTGTCTTTGCTATACGTGGTTTGCCTGCAGCCATTGGCGAACCGGTGTTTGATCGCCTGGACGCCAATATCGCCTCGGCGCTGATGTCTATTCCGGCAGTCAAAGGCATAGAAATCGGCCAAGGTTTTAGGCTGAGCTCTAGCAATGGCTCTGCGGCTAACGATACCTTACAAAATGAAAACGGCCAAGCTACCTTAAAAACAAACCACCAAGGCGGCATTTGGGGTGGCATATCAACAGGCGGCCTTATTTGGGGTCGAGTGGCCTTTAAGCCTACACCTAGCATAGGCTTAGAACAAGACACTTTAGACGTCAACCTCCAACCTTGCAAAATAAAAATAAAAGGGCGTCATGATCCTTGCCTAGCCATTAGGGCAGTGCCGGTTGTAGAAGCTATGTTGGCCATAACCTTGGCCGATTTAACCTTGAGCGCTCCTTTAAGCAATATGCAATCAGCGCCGAGGCTACAAAAACGCTAATTTTTTTGCTAAAATTTTTGTCAAGACAAATTATGGCTTCGCAAATCCGGAAAATTTTAGCCGGACGAAGCTCACAGAGGAGTTTTTGTATGGTACACAATCGTCGACGGCCGACTTGGTTGCTGCTATGTTTGGCGCTGCTACTCGGTTTGCTCAGTAGCTATGTTTCAGCTCAGCAACCGCAAACACAAATAAATCCAGACGTTTTAGTCAATGGCCAAGCTCTAGAACGCTCTGCCGTTATAGGTTCTACAGGCAAAGATTTAGCAGTAAAAGCTACACCTTTACTTAGAGCTACTGGAGCTTCTGTCGAATTTGACGGCAATAAGTTGGAAGCGTCTTGGTCGGAATCTATGCTCACAATTACAGTGGGCCGATCGTATTGCATTTATAATGGCCAAAGTATCAAATTGGAAGCTCCAGCAGGATTATACGAAAACGACTTGGTCGTCCAGTTGAACGATTTGTGCAAAGTAATAAAAGCCTCTGTCACTCAAAAAGGACAGCAAATTGCCGTACAAACAGCCAATTTTAGCAGCAATACCGCTAGCCAAAGCGACCAACTGGCCACCGCTCCTCTGCCGACTTTAAATGGACGCGTTAGTGCCAAAAATGCCTATTTAGCCAGTATCCAAAGTGGCGGTAATATTTTTGGCATGCCTCCTTTAGAAGCGATGCCTAATGCCAACGGTAGCTATAGTACTTCTGTTTCTATGCCAGATGCTATGGAAAATCCGGCTTTTCCTGAAGCTGGTATGGGTGGTTTAACTACTAAAAATGCTAAAAGTTCGCCTTATGAACGCCCAATTGTTTCCGTAACCAATGTTGGCAACCGTCAAGTTACTACAGAATCTCCGCGCAGCGTCAACGATGTAGCCTCTATGGCCAATTCTCCAAGTATTCGCTACCCTTCAGGGTTGAGCCAAATGTCCAGTATATCAGGTATGTCTGCCGGTGTGAGCGCTGCCGACTTTAATATAAACCATCCTTCAACTAACCAACCAGAGCAACCGGCCACAATCAGTTACTCTACCGTCCCCAGTGGACGTACCGCCTACAATTATCCCACCACAGCCAATCCCAAAGAGAAGCAACCAGAGCCCGCGAAACCGGAGGTAGTCGAATTTGACGTATTGCGCCAAATGTCGTTTTACGCTACAGCTTACGAAATAAAAGCTACTATTCGTAATACAGGAGAATTGGCTGTACAAAAACCCTTTATGGTAAAATTCATGGTTAAAAGCCATAAGAAGAATGCTCAGTGGGATGTTGTCGAGAGCTATCTTATCAACCCTTTAGAGCCAGGCCAACAAGTAAATATTTCTAAACGTGTTGACGGTCACCAATATGCTTGTTTATTGGACTTAAGCATAGACTTCAAAGTCTCAGTAGTGGAAGAAGTACTTATTCCTAATACAGGAAGAGACGGACGTAACTGGACTAGGGCTAAAAATAGAAGTAGCCACAATAAAGATAAAGAACCAACCTATTCACAAACTATGACTAGGGCCAAAGAGACCAGTTTCAAGGAAAAGAACGTCCACTTCTAGTGGATAGAGACTGTCTCTAGTTTAAAAGAAAATAGCGGTCATCCTTACAATTTTGCGAGGAGCCGCTATTTTTATGTTTAGCTATAAAGCAATCAGTTGGCCATTATTCGTTTGCCGCAGAAGGATTCTGGGGAACAAAAGGATCGGGATAAAGTTGTGAGATACCACTATGGCGACATTTTATGCCTTTGCGATAGCACTCGATAATGTTTTCGCAATATATTTCGCCTTCGGGGCCTTTGCGTCTAGAATCGATATAATCGGGATAATTTATACAAACAGTAATTTCTTTATTCAGAATGTAACAATAGCGACGTGCCGGCTCAATAGCACAGCGACGAGCCATAGGCTGTCTGTGATAACCTTCATTTCTTCGATTGTAATAAGAATATGTCAAAAAAAAACTCAGTTCCTTTAACTATGCTTACCGCTGTAAGCATCAAAATTGGCTCCGAAGTTCCTCCGCGAGTTACCTTTCCCCTGCTTCAAGCTAGCTTAACAACTACCAGCAAGAAAAAAAGCACCCCCACAGCCAATTTAACACAAACTTATTAAGTTAAGACTTTATCTCCCGTTCTAAAGCAGCAACTTCTTCTGCCTGGTGCAAAGCTTCCAAGAAAGCTTCGCGAGCCAGAGAAGCTCCGTGATATTTCGCTGCAGGCAAACCACCCAAGGCACTCACAATTTGCTCTTCTTCAATAGAAGCAGCCTCTTCTATAGTTTTGCCCTTTACCAAATCACACAAGGCATCGGAAGCAGCCGTAGCAGCCAAGCACCCGAAAGCTTTAAATACAACTTCTTCTACACGCTTTCCTTGAGCATCAAGATTGACCCAAAACTCAACCGTATCGCCACAAATAGGATTTTCGGAGAAAGCGTGGCCTTGAGATTCTTCCAATTCACCAACGTGAACGGGATTTTCTCCATGTTGTAAAGCAGAATCTGAATATTCCATATCTTCCTACCTACTGCAAGAGTGCGCTTTGGTAAAACAAGACTTAGGGGCCATAGCTTGCAACTTCTGAGCCGCTTTAACAATAACGGCAATAGCCTCGTCCAGCTCTTCATAAGTGACGGAAGCATCTAAAGTCAAACGTAAACTGCCTCTACCTAAGGGAGAGTGATAGCCCATAGCTTCTAGCACATGAGAGATGCCCAAAGCCGAAGAAGCACAAGCCGAACCGGAAGAAGCGCATACACCTTTGCGATCCAATTGCATAATTAAAGATTCTCCCTCTACACCAGGGAAAACAAAACTGGCATTGCCAGGCAAACGCAAAGTGGGATGGCCGGTAAGTTCGGCACCTCTTACTGAAGTTAAAATTTTCTCGATTAAATAGTCCCTCTTGGCCTTAAGCTCTTTAGAACGCTCTTCCATAGTGCTTACAGCTATATCTAGGGCCTTAGCTAAACCGATAATGCCAGGGACATTTTCTGTACCTGAACGCAAACCGCGCTCTTGGCCGCCGCCATAGTTGACACTTAAAGGACGCACTCCGGTGCGCAAGTACAAAGCGCCTACTCCTTTGGGGCCATGGAATTTATGAGCAGACATGCTTAAAGCGTCTACCCCTAATTCCACAACATTAATAGGAATAGAACCAGTTGCCTGTACAGCATCAGTATGCAAATAAGCTTGATGATTGGCTAAAAGCTTGGCAATTTCGGCTATAGGCTGTAAAGTGCCTACTTCGTTGTTGGCCAGCATAATAGAGACAACCACAGTCTTATCAGTTAAAGCGGCGGCCACCTTTTCGACACTAACCATACCCTGAGAATCGACAGGAATACGAGTAATTTCGAAACCTTCTTTTTTTAGCTGATCGCAAGCATGCAACACAGCATGGTGCTCCACTGTGGAAGTAATAATATGGTTGCCCAATTCACGTCTAGCTCTAGCTAAACCTATAACAGCCAAATTGTCGGACTCGGTACCACAACCGGTAAAGAAGATCTCGGCCGGAAGCTTGGCACCAATGCATTTTGCAACAGTGGCTCTAGCGGCATCTAGAGCACGGCGAGAAGCTAAAGAAAGTCCGTAAATATTTGAGGGATTGCCATAAAACTTTGTAAAATACGGCAGCATGGCCTCAACCACTTCAGGTAAAACCGGAGTGGTAGCGGCATTATCTAAATAAATCATTAAAAAAAACCAACTTTTGGCAAAAAGTTAAAACTAAAAATAACGCTTAAGCTGCTGATATGCCGAGCATAGCCAGCAGCCGCGCTAAGAACAGGCCACATTTTAGCACAAACGTCTTGGCAATAAAAACATACTCGCCATAGTGCCGTGCGTTCACGCCCATTTCGCAACTTGGTTGCGCAATTAAATTAAATGGCCAAAACGTAATCAGCTAAAACCCTTTGAATTTCGTTAACGTCCAAATCAGCGCTGAATTTAAGTTCGACTACTGGTGTACAATTGCCGACAACCCATATTTTTAATTCCGCGTCTAAATCTACCAAGCCAGCCGTTTCTACACAAAAGTGGCTAATATTGCGATAAGGAATAGAATGAAAGGATACCTTCTTTCCGGTAATTCCTTGAATATCAACAAAAATAAAGCGACGATCAGTAAAAATAATCAGATCGCGGATCTGTTTATAAACATGTT
The DNA here is from genome assembly GCA_004554425.1 of Candidatus Saccharimonadota bacterium. Classification (GTDB taxonomy): domain Bacteria; phylum Vulcanimicrobiota; class Xenobia; order Xenobiales; family Xenobiaceae; genus Bruticola. The sequence goes on from SFMI01000041.1 coordinate 8,057, forward strand.
CTACCTTTTCACCAGGGGCAAAAATTTTAGAATATTGTTTGGTAATGTCGTCGGCATTAACTTTGGAAGCATTGCCCATAAGACCATTCAAAAGGTTCATCATAAAAAATTCACTTCTCACTTTCCTAAGCGTTACGCTTTGATTGTATCACAATTTAGCATAGATCAAGTGAAGAGGCAAAACGATCGAAGGCTCTGTATTCCATTGCTTCACAAAGATCGCTTAAACTAATGCGCTCTCGCCCTTCCAAATCGGCAATAGTTCTGGCAGTACGGCACAGGCGGTCTTTAACTCGTCCAGATAAATTGTTAAACCTAATAGCTTCAGCTAAAAATTTTTTACTTTCTCTATCTAAAAGACAAAAACGACGCGTTTGGGCCGTATTCATAAAGCCGTTACGACAGCCGCGCTCGCGCTGTATACCTAAAGCCATTTCTACTCTTTGACGCACTGTATCCGAACTTTCAGCCAATTTTGTTTCTAAAAGCTCGGATGCTTTGGTGCGGGAGACTTGCAATTGCAAATCGATACGATCTAAAAGCGGCCCTGATAAACGTGTTAAGTAGCGCCGCCTTTTGGAAGGTAAGCAAACGCAGCCCCTTTCGCTATCGCCCCAATATCCGCAAGGGCAAGGATTCATGGCCGCTACTAAGGTGAAGCGGCAAGGGTATTGAGCATGAATTTTAGCGCGAGCTATTTCTACTTGGCCTTCTTCTAATGGGCGGCGCAACGCTTCTAAGCAATCGCGACGAAATTCGGGAAATTCATCCATAAAGAGAACTCCTCTGTGAGCCAAAGTAATTTCTCCTGGGCGATTGCTACCTAAAAGACCAGCAGCCGAAATATTGGAAGAAGGCATACGGAAAGGCGCTTCGTCGATTAGACGTTGCGGGCAATAGTTGGCGGCGCTGTGAATAGAAGTTACTTCCAGAGCTTCCTGACAGCTTAGGCGCGGCATAATTGAAGGAAGGCAGCGAGCCAGCATGGTTTTGCCCGATCCTGGCGGCCCCAACATAAGTACATGATGGCCGCCAGCAGCACATATTTCTAATCCGCGCTTGGCTACAACTTGACCGCAAACATATTGCAAATCGTCTTCGGCTACAGGAGCTAAGCTTGTTGAACTCTCGTTGCTGCCTAACCACGAAGCGCCACCCAAATTAAATTGACGCAAATACTCTAATTCCAACGCTTTTGCCCGTTCGTGTTGGCCGCCGATAAGAGAAATAGCGTGTTTTAGATTGAACACGCCACAACAATTTGGGCCTTTTACTAATGAAGCTTCGGCAAAATTGGCATAAGGCACCAATATATTAGTTAGGCCCATTTTTTGAGCCATTAAAATAGCCAACAAGACGCCACGTACAGGACGGACATTGCCATCCATAGCCAATTCTCCTAAAACTAGCCAATTTTGCAACATAGGTGGCGTTATTTCTGAACAGGAGTCATCGGCGGCCAAAACAGCTAAAGCCATAGCTAAATCGAAGCGAGCTCCTTCTTTGCGCAATTCAGCGGGCGCTAAATTGATGCGTACACGCCCCAGCGGCGCTTCATAGCCAGAATTGCTAAATGCAGCCCAAACACGTTCGCCGGCTTCATTAACAGAAGCGTCTGGCAAACCGACCACAGTACAGCGCGGCAATCCCTTGGAAATATCAACTTCACAAGAAACTAGATGAGCATTGACACCGATTAAAGCGGCAGTATAAATACTAGCAAACATATTTCCCCCCTTAGGCTGCTAACAAAAATTGGCAGCAACTGATTTTTTTATCAAGACAAAAAAAGTTTTGGTCTAGGTGAACACAGAAAAGCTTGCAATATTTGTTTTTTGGCCGCACAATTAGTCTTGCGGTAGCAGCCTAGCTTAGTTGCTCACCTAATTTGATTATATGTACAGCCCAAGAAAGCGAGAGAATAAATGATCCTTATTGCCGCTTTGGACAACAGTGATGGCTTGTTGTTTAACCAAAGACGCCAAAGCCAAGATCGTCTGTTGCGTCAGCATATTTTAGCTTTAATCGGCCCAGAAAAATTATTTTTGAACGAATATTCCGCCGACTTGTTTGCTACTGAAGCTAAACCGGAGCAACTTCACATAAGCGAACATTTTTTAACTGAGGCTGGCCCGGGCCAATATTGTTTGATAGAAAATGTCTCTGTGCAAGATTATAAAGATAAGGTGGAAAAAATTATTATCTTCCGCTGGAACAGAGACTATCCGGCCGATTTTTATTTTGATATCGACTTACAACAAAATTGGCAGCTAGAAAGTTCTGCCGATTTTGTTGGTTCTTCTCACGATAAAATTACTGAAGAGACATACACTCGTAAAGGTTAACTATGTACAACAAATACAAAATATCTAAATTTAACCTATTTTTCTTATCACTGCTTTTTGCTTTAAGCTTTATTTTGCCAGCTTTAGCTACAGATAATAGCTTAGATGGAGAGTTGCTTTTAGCAGCCTCCTCGCGCCGCATTGCCAACCCAATAAGTATGGGGCGCTTTTCTTTGGCTTCGGTTCCGGCCTATTCCGGCAAGCCTTATGCTGTTATAAACAAAAACGTACCTTTTTTCACTAAAGCTGACCTAGTATCACGCTCTTACGAAAAATACAGCAAATTAGACAACTTAGGGCGCTGCGGTGCGGCTATGGCCAATGTGGGACGCGACCTTATGCCCACCACCAAGCGTGGCAAAATCGGCCAGGTAAAACCTAGCGGTTGGCATTTAGCCAAATATGATTGTGTAGATGGTAAATATCTTTACAACCGCTGCCATTTAATCGGCTACCAGCTTACGGCCGAAAATGCCAATCCTTGCAACTTAATTACCGGCACCAGATACTTAAATGTGCAAGGTATGTTGCCTTTTGAAAATATGGTAGCCGACTACGTAAAAGAAACTGGCAAACACGTACTTTACCGCGTTACACCAGTTTTTAAAGGTAATAACTTAGTAGCTCACGGCGTACTTATGGAAGCTATGTCCACCGAAGATGGCGGCCGCAGCGTTCTTTTTAATGTATATTGTTACAATGTACAGCCACAAATTAGCATAAATTACAAAACCGGTACCAGCACTTATACAGGCGGAACTACCGTTGCTAAAAAGCAAACTCAGAAAAGCTACAGTTCTTCCTCTCAACGCTCAGTAACGAAGAGCTCCAGTTATTCCAAAGTAAGCACTTCCTCTTCATCTAAGAGCATGGCCGTTAATATTTATATCCTTAATAACAGCACCCACAAATTCCACCGTCCCGGTTGCAGCAGCGCCGCTCGTATAAGCAACAGAAATCGTGAAGAATACACAGGTTCACGCAGCAGCTTAATTAGCGACGGCTACTCCCCTTGCAAAAAATGCAATCCCTAAAGGTTAAGCTGTGAAAAGCAAAAGTGCCGCTTGCCAAGCTTGTGAAAAACAATCCACAACCTGGTAGCGGCACTTTTGTTTTAATCATGCATATCAAACAAATTGTGCTGGCGGACAATGTCTTCAAAAATAGCTAATTTTTGCAGTTCTATCGGCAAATGGCTATATTTTCCCTCACGGTGGGCTCGAGCAAATTCTCTTAAGACCATCAGCTTGCGTTTTCCTGTAAAAAAATGTCTGGTAACAAACAACCGCCTATATTTGCGAGGGTGGATCAGAGCAGGCTTAATAGACTTTACTTTAAGAAAACATCTTATGGCAAATCGCCTATGTCTTTTCTTTGTAAAAAGAAGACATTTTATAAATGCGTAAAAAGTTTGCATTGTCCGTAAGTATTTCCATGGGTGCACTTTACTAAAGTCAGGTTTTACATTCGACTTAGAAAACATACAAAAGTATCTTTCTAAAAAGGTACTGTTAGTCCCAATTCCACCATCGATAAGCCAATAACGTCCGCTCCAAGCAGCCGCAAACATAACTTTGTATTTACGGAAAAACTCACGAGCTTTCTCAACCATTTGCACATGAGTATGCAAATCATCTGAAGCTAAATCTCCATAATAATTGTAATTGCCACATAATTCCAAAATTCCGCATTTACAACTGAATTTTCTATATTTGGAGTGGTCCCTAAAATTCTTATAACCTACTTTCCAATAGACAGTAACCCTTATATCATACTTCTTTACTTCCGGAGGAGCCCAATTAAATAAAAAGGAAAAATTAATATTGTCAGTCTTTACTTTGTCACCTAAAAGAAAATAGCCATCGTCATAATAAAAATCAGGATCATCCATAGTGCCGCAATCATAATAAAAATCTTCTTCGGGAGCACTATAACAAAAATGTTTTTCAAGTAGGGCTCGGCCCTCTTCTGGCTTCATATTAATATCCTCTCGAATGCAATTGCTATAAAATACGGGGCCCGAAACAAAGTTTCGGGCCCCCAACCAAAGGCCAAAGCACAACAAAGAATCTCGTAAAACTAGATTCTACTCTTGTCTTCGTATAAATTAAAAAGGTTGTTGTTGCGGACTATATTTTCAAGAAGCTTCACTTTTTCAGACTCTTTGCTAATGCCTTTACGCACTTTCACAGCTCGACTATAGCGATCTTTCACAACAAATCTAGTCTTTTCTTTTTTGAAGCATTCTAAAAGCTCCTCAAATGTCAAGTCGCCACGAAAATAATCGCCAACAACCTTACATTCCTATCTTGAATTTCTAGTATCTTGGTGCCCTGGTTATCTCCCGACGCCCCGGCCATTTGCTCTAATTTTTATCTAAAATATTTAATCTATACTTGATACTTTTTATATAAATAGCTCCTCGACGGAAGCATATGCTAGTATATAAGCAAACCTTTTAGCTACTGTCAATAGATACTATTTTTGTCCATAAAACATAAAAAAGCCCTTCGTTATGGTATAGAGCGAAGGGCTTTTGGAGGGAGCCGCACTAAACTAATTTAGCAGCAACTCCATTAGTGTGAGCTTAATTAGACTACTGCTTGCGTTTCGAAGATTTGGCGATAGAGGCCGTTTTTAGCCATAAGTTCGCTGTGCGAACCTTCTTCGGCTATCTTGCCGGCATTCATAACTACGATACGATCGGCGTGTCTAATAGTAGCTAAACGGTGAGCGATAACTAAGCAAGTTCGCCCTTTCATAGAGCGGTCGATTACTTCGGTTAAATTACTCTCGGCATTGGCATCTAAGCCGGAAGTATACTCATCCAAAATTAAAATGTGCGGATTGTGTACTAAAGCTCGAGCTACAGCCAAACGCTGACGCTGACCGCCGGAAAGAGCAGAACCGCGCTCGCCCACGTTGGTATTTAAGCCTTCAGGGAATTTGGCTATAAATTCGTCGGCGCCGGACATAGTGATAGCTTCTTTTATTTCAGCATCACTTGCCTTTAAGTTGCCATAACGCACATTTTCGTAAATTGTATCGCGGAAAAGGATCGATTCTTGGAAAACAATACCAATTTGAGAACGCAACGAATCCAAAGTGACTTGGGCAATATCGTAGCCATCAATTTTGATTTTGCCAGAATCGGGAGCGTAAAAGCGCTCCAACATGTTGACCAAAGTAGATTTTCCCGAACCATTGGTACCGACAATAGCTACAAATTCGCCAGGCTTAATCTTTAAGTTGACCTTATTCAAAACGGGCTTATCTTCTTCATAGGCAAAAGAGACATTTTCGAACTCGACTTCGCCTTTTACTTGAGGTAACTCAACGGCATCGGGACTGGAAGTTTCGGGAGCGGAATCGATAATTTCGAAAGCACGTACAGCGGCAGCAGCTGAGTTTTGGCAACTGCCATAGAAGGTGGAAAGTACCGACAGAGGGTGGCTAGTCATAGCCATAAGAGCCCAATATTCGGTCATTTGGGAGAAGCTGACTTGACCTTGCAAAATACGAGTAGCGCCAAACCAAACGATAATAATGATACCGATAATCCCCAAAAATTCTACAACAGGAGATTGCATAGATTGCACTTGTACAACCTTCATTTGGGCGGCATAGTTGTCTTCGTTGCGATTTAAAAAGCGCTTATATTCATAGTCTTCACGGCT
>SFMI01000193.1 GCA_004554425.1 Candidatus Saccharimonadota bacterium
TCGGCTACTTGATGGCGCGCTATAGCATACGCCTCTTCGACGCGCTCGTCTTTGCGCTTTTCTAATTCAGATACAGGCTTATTGATCGCTGAATTGACGAAGAAAGCAATAATAGTAAAGAAAGGTAATAAAGTTAGCTCAGTGAGAGAGGCTACGTCACTGAAAATAGCTAACCCGCGTCCGGAAAGGAAATAAGTTGTAAAAGAAGATACGGCACAAAAAGCTAAAGTGAGCCAAATCTTTCCTTTAAGTGAAGTTATCAGTAATGCTAGATAGAGGAGTAAAAAATACTTGCTGTCTAAGGCGCCGGTAGCTAAGACGATAGAAAAAGAAGATAAGCAAAGAAGAGAAGAAGAAGCGTACCATAACCTTAAGTTATCGAAGCGAAGATAACAGAGTATGGCTCCGACGAGCGAGATGGCCAAAATTACCCACATAATAGTGAGAAAATATGCACCTAACAGGTTAAAAAGTCCCAATCCTAAAAAAGCTAGCGTGGCATAAAAGCAAGATGTCAGCAACTCTGTATTCTACTCCGCAAAATGTGTCATTTACGAAAAAAGCTGATAATTATATCAGCTTTTTTCTTGGAAAACCGCAGAGCAAGTTACAGAAATACGGGAGCCATCTTGTGGCCTATTTTGTAACTTGCCTAAGCTAAGTTGTAATGCTATAGGTGGAAATGTCAAAAACGGCAACTATCTGCTTTCTTGGGTCTGATCGTCACCGGAAAAATTGCAGAAGGGATCTTTACTTTTTATATCGTTAGTTAAAATAAAAGCTCTAGTACGGCAACCGCCGCGACAAGAAGCTACTTTTGAACATGTCTTACATTTGCGGCTAACTGCGTCGGAACGCCATGTCTCCAACACTGATGATTTATTCCAAATATCAAAAAAGCGAGTCTTACGCACATCTCCGGCTTTCCAGGCTGGATACATACTCAGAAGTCCGCTTGGATAGACGAAACCATTTGACGATATATGCACTCTAGTGCGTCCGCATTCGCAACCAAAACCTTCAAAAGAACGACGTTGAGGCCGTTTGGGAGGTGTTAAACACTCAATTTCTATATTGAGAGGGTTACTCTGGGAAATGTTGCTGATAATTTCTATCGTTTTGGTAATCCCTTCCGGCTTGAGAACTTGCCTGGGAAAAGTTGCTGCACGTCCAACCGGAAGAGCAATATTGAAGATTAACTTATCTACTTTGAGCTCTTCGGCTTTTTTGACAATCGAAGGTATTTCGGAACAGTTGTCTCTGAAGACGGTAACGTGAAAATAAATACTGGCAGTAGGGCAGGCATTACGCAAATGAGCAATACCACGCATGGCCTTGCGATAGGAACGAACGCCACGTATGTCGTCATAGATTTTTTCACTTCCAGCATCCATGCTGATTCGGAAGGAATTGATCTTTACCTTAGAAAGACGCTCCTCGATAGATTTTGTTGCCAAAGCCGCATTAGTAGATACATTCACACACATGCCGTACCTGTTGGCTAAAGCAACTACTTCTGGAAAGTCTTTGCGACCTAAGGGTTCGCCTCCGCCTATGTCCAATATGAACACGCCCATAGCACAGAGTTGGGCAAAAAGATTGTCCAAATCTCGCAAAGTAAGCTCGTGATCCTGAGGCATGCCAGCATCTGCCCAGCAGTAAGGGCACTTTAAGTTACAATACCTAGTCAGTTGCAAGTGAACTCTTAGGGGGGCGCTAAGATGGTGCTTGGAATTGACGAAATCGTTATCCAGAATGCAACCCTTAAAACGTCCACCTTCGAGAATATCGACGGAAGAACACAAATTTACGAATTGATCGTAAGATACGCGACTAAGTTGAGTGCGCACGTTCTCTGGCAGAATATCGTAAGCACGACTGGCGTCCTCTTGCTGACATGCTGACAATATATCTAAAGCGTTTTTATCACAAAGAATGTAGTCCTTGGATGATCTACGATAGAGAACGCAACCAAACGAATCGCGTCGCAAAACGTATGGAGCTTCCGCTATCTTACTTAATTCTGCCTGCAAGTTTGTCATCCGAAAAACGTCGATAAAAAAAAGCTATAGGTATTGGGCACGCCAACAGCACCCCCCCACATCTACCCTTGCTCTGTCTTCATGCACAAAGACGCTTATTAGCCGAGCGATTCGCCTTCTTTGTCGTGATAGTCACACTCTTCTAAGCAGTCTCTGAAACTTTGCATAGGACGAGACTGGTATGGGTGAGTGCAGTTGATGAAAATTCTGGGAGTTTCACCTTCTAAACTGAAACCGAAATCGACGTAACCGCAGAAACGATCAGGAACATTGTCGTAACAGAACTCATATAGCTCACTGTAAATCTCGGGGCTTGAGTGCTGGAACATATGCTTTTCACATTGGAAAATGCCTAATACTGAGCTGCGGAATCTGCAAGGCCTATATGCCATATCTACGTCTCCTGAAATTGGTTGGCATTCGTCTGCATCAGAAAAAAGTGGCCGACGAAGCACAACTTCTACTTTGCTTATGACTGAAAAACTTCATAACATTTTCCTATTGATCCAAATTATCTGTCCTGTCAGCAGCCGCTGCGCTGCCGAAGAACCTCGTACATGGTGACGGCTGCCGCCGCGGAGGCGTTGAGGGAGCTGACCTTGCCCTTCATGGGCAGACGCACCACAAAGTCGCAGTT
>SFMI01000042.1 GCA_004554425.1 Candidatus Saccharimonadota bacterium
AGGCGCTATTATTGTTTAATTGCCAGTTTTCTTTTATAAGCACAGGAACAATATCGGGCCAAAAAACACAAAAAGAGCCAGCCTTTTCCATACTTGTAATTTGCCCCAGCGACGCTTTTTGCAAAAAAAATCCCATTTTGTCGGTTAATTCTTCCAAATTATTTGGCTCAACAACCTTTACAACTATATTGTCAATATTTCTTTTTTGATTATCCCGAACTAAAAAATCTATATTTATAAATTTTAGCCACCAAAAAGCCGATAAAATCAAAGAGGCTACAATCAACAGCTTAACAATTTTATGCATAAGTCCCTTATTTTTGGCAAAAAAAATAACTCCCCCAAGAGCAATGCTCAAGGGAGAGCTATTTAATAATCAGCCTTTAATCGATTTAATCTTTTTTATCTAAATCGACTTTAGAGTGCTGATTGTCTGCCTCTTTAGTGGCCGAATTTTCATCCTTGGTGGACTTTTCAGCTTGACCTAAATCAGCTTTTGCTGAAGGAGCGACAGAAACTTCGGCTTTAGCTTCAGCTTGAGTCGAAGTAGTTGCGCCTTGTCCATTTTCAACGACAGCTTTATTTTGTAAATTGGCAACTTTACGCTGGTCACCAGTTACTAACACAATCAAGCCCTGTACAGTTACATAAAGCACAGGGATGATAAAAACACCTATCAAGGTGGCTGCCAACATACCACACATTACGGAAACACCCAGAGCGGATCGGCAAGCAGCGGAAGCACCCTGAGCTTGAGCCAAAGGCAATACACCTAAAATGAAGGCGAATGAAGTCATCAAAATGGGACGGAAACGAATACGCGCACCTTCTACAGTAGCGTCAATCAAATCCATACCGCCATCGTAGTTCATTTTGGCATACTCTACGATCAAAATGGCATTTTTAGCGGAAAGACCAATCAAAGTCAAAATACCGATTTGAACGTAAATATTCATATCTAAGCCCGCTGCATTAACACCGAGCAAAGCACCCAGAACCACCGTAGGCATAGAGAGCAATACGGCAAAAGGAATGCCCCAGCTCTCATACTGAGCCGCCAAGAAAAGGAAGACGAAGACCAAGCCCAAGCCGAGAATAATAGCCGTCTGACCAGAAGCTTGCTTTTCTTGGTAGGCCATGCCTGTCCATTCAAAGCCATATTGGTTGGGCAACTTGGAAGCCAACTCTTCGATAGTAGCAATACCTTGACCGGAGCTGACGCCAGTTTTGGTACTAGCATTGACTTCTACGGTACGGTAGAGGTTGTATCTCAAAACAACTTCCGGACCGGTAGTTTGGTTTACAGTAGTAACTGTACTCAAAGGCACCATGCTGCCATTTTGGCTGCGCAAATAGATAGAGCCGATATCACTAGGATCGCGTCTGTAAGCCGATTCAGCTTGCATCATTACACGCCAAGTACGGCCAAATTGGTTGAACTGGTTGATAAAGTAGCCGCCTAAGTTGATTTGCATAGCCAAGAAAGCAGACTTGACAGGGATTTGCAAGTTTTGCAATTTATCTCGGTCTACATCAACTTTCAACATAGGAATAGCCGGGTTGAACATAGTGTAGGCGGAAGTAAAGATATCTTGTCGCTGATTTACTTTAGCAATAAAGTCTTTGGCGGCTAAGAACATAGGCATAATCTCACCGCCGCTACGGTCTTGGAATTCCATAGTCAAAGCGGAAGACATACCTAAACCAGGTACGGGCGGAGGACAGAAAACTACGGTAGAAGCTTCTTTTATTTCAGAAGCTTCCTTAGTCATAGCCCCAATTAAACCGCGCAACTGAGTTTCTGGAGTAGTACGCTCGTCCCAGTCTTTCAAAGCGCCAATTACGGCGCCAGCGTTACTGGACATGTTGCCTTGCATAATGTTGTAGCCCACCAAACCAATGGTATTTTCGACTGCATCACTATGCTTTTTCATAATTTCGTCAAGTTTATTAACTACAGCTTCGGTGCGTTCCAAAGAAGCGCCGGAAGGCAAAGTGCAACTAATAAGCACGATACCTTGGTCTTCCATGGGAATAAAGCCAGTAGGAGTTGTTGTAGCTAAATGATAAGCGCCATAGTAAACAGCTCCAATAATTAAGAAGCTAACAATTAAGTTCTTAACTAAGAAGCGAACTATAGTTGTATACAGATGGGTAAACCAGCCGAATACAATATCGAAAAGCTTAAAGAACCAACCGAATAAATAGTCGACGATGCCCTTTTCTGAACGGGGACGCAAGAGCAAAGAGCATAAAGCTGGAGTCATGGTCAGAGCTACCAAAGCCGACAGTAATACAGATACGGCCAAAGTGATAGCAAATTGCTTATACATAACACCGGTCATACCGCCCATAAAAGCTACAGGTACGAACACAGCGCAAAGCACCAAAGCAATGGCCATAACCGGGCCGGATACTTCGTCCATAGCCTTTTCAGTAGCTTCCATAGGAGAGAGACCATGCTCAATGTGTAGTTCGACAGCCTCCACCACTACAATGGCGTCGTCTACTACAATACCTACGGCCAATACCATACCAAACATAGTCAGCAAGTTAATGGAGAAGCCTAAAGCAGCAAATCCAGCGAAAGTACCGACCAAAGAGACAGGAACAGCCAAAATAGGTACCAACGTAGCGCGGAAATTGCCCAAGAAGACAAAGACCACGATCAATACCAAAACAATAGCTTCAAAGAGGGTTTGCACCACTTCTTCAATAGATTTAACTACGAAGACTGTAGCGTCGTAAGTTACGGTATAGTTGATACCGGTAGGGAAACTCTTAGAAAGTTCAGCCAGCTTAGCCTTTACGGATTTGGCCAAAGCTACAGCATTGGCGCTGGGCTGCTGATAAATAGCGATAACTACAGAGCTATTACCGTTAAACTGACCTTTGGTAGAGTAAGTATTGGCACCCAATTCTACTCGAGCTACGTCACGGACACGCAAATAGGCGCCGTTAGGCTGAGTGCGGATAATGACATTGCCAAACTCTTCTGGTGTAGTTAAGCGCCCTTTAACATTGACAGGGTATTGGAATTGTACTCCGGCTGCCTGTGGCGGATCGCCGATAGAGCCGGCCGCAGCCTGAACGTTTTGCGTTTGGATAGCCCCAACTATATCATCTACAGTCACACCCAATTTGGCCAAAACATCGGGTTTAATCCAGATGCGCATGGAATAGTCGCGCTGACCGACCAGAATAGCCGCCGAGCCGACGCCATTTAAACGAGCCAATTGGTCAATAATGTTGATAACACAATAGTTACTGACAAAAAGATCGTCTCGAGAGCCATCGCCGGAATAGAAATTCAAATAAAGCAATTGCTGAGTAGATTGCTTTTTAACGCTTACACCCGACTGGGTAACTTCGGTAGGCAGCAAAGGCGTGGCCTTGGAAAGACGGTTTTGCACATCTACCATGGCCATATCTTGGTCACGAGACAAGTCGAAAGTAACTTGCAAAGTGTAGTGGCCGGAGTTGGCGCAAATCGAACGCATGTAAAGCATGCCTTCAGCGCCGTTGATCTGTTGCTCAATACATGAAGCGACCGTCTCTTCCAACACTTGAGCATTGGCGCCGGCATAATCAGCATCAAGCTGAATAACCGGAGGCGTAATAGCCGGATATTGAGCTACAGGCAAACTGTAAATACAAACCGCACCGGATAGCAATATGATTAGCGAAATCACTATGGCTAGAACCGGACGGTGAATAAAGAATTTCGCCAAAGTATTTCTCCTTCTTAGCCTTGAGCAGAAGAGTCAACCGTGCCGCTAGAGACTACTGTAGGATCGCAGGGAGTACCGGCCTGAACTTTAGTAAGTCCGTCAACTACAACCATTTCGCCTTGCTTTAAGCCAGACTTGACAATGAAATCAGTACCCACGGCATCGCCGACTGTAATATTTCTTGACTCGACAATGTTATTAGGGCCGACAACATAGACAGAATGATCGGATTGAACAGTAGAAACAGCACGCTGAGGAACGACTAAAACTTTTTCCGAAGCGCGGCTAGTTATGCGCAAGCGGCCAAACTGACCTTCACGCAACAATCTTTCCGGATTTGGGAAAGAGACACGAATGCCGATAGTACCGCTTTTAGAGTCGAGAGAGCGGGACAGCATACTGAATTGACCGCTATGCTTATAAACAGAACCGTCAGACAAAACTAAATTAAAGTCGACAGCACCAGCCCCGCGGTGTTCCATCATATAGAGGTACTCTTTTTCGCTGACGCTGAAATTGCAATAGATAGGATCAAGCGAAGAAATGGTAACTAACACTTGCTGACTGCCAGCTTGGCCTACCAAGTTGCCAGGGTAAACATTAATTTCTCCAATTACACCGGTAATAGGAGAAGTAATAGTACAATAACCAATATTCAATTGAGCTTGGGTAACTTGAGCTTGAGCAGCTTCCAAGTTAGCTTGAGCTACGTCGATCTTAGCTTGAGAAGAAAGCTCGGTATTTTTCAAAGTGGCCAAGGCTGCATCTACTCTAGCTTGAGCTACGTCACGCTGAGCAATAGCGTTATCCAAAGTCTGAGTTGGAATAACGCCATTTTTGGCCAAGGGCTTGTAGCGATCGACGTCCTGTTGAGCTCTAACTAGATCGGCTCGAGAGGAGGCCAAGTCGGCCTTGACGCGACGTACGTCGACTTGAGCTTTAGCATAAGCCAAATCGGCTTGACATTGCGAAACTTGAGCTTGAGCGCCTTGCAAAGCGGCTACGTAAGGAGCATCGTCAATACGGAAAAGCACCTGGCCGGCATTTACCTTAAAGCCTTCTTTAAATGAGAAGTCTTGCAAAGTACCAACTACACGGGCTTTAACGTCTACAGTGCTGGAATATTTAAGTTCAGCCGGCCACTCACGAGTAAACTTTTGCTCGATAGTGACGATTTTAGCCACATTAACGGCTGGAGCCGGAGCTTGAGCAGTATCTGTCGCCGCTTCGTTTTTGCTGATATCTTTAGAACTTGCAGACTGCGTTTCCGAAGAAGTACCGGAAGCTTGGCCTTCTTGGCCTTTGGAAGTCTCGCCGGAACAGCCGGAAACAAACAGACTTAAGCCTAAAACAGCAGCTGTCATGTAAAAAGTAAACCTACGGGAAAAGTTCATATTTATCTCCTGATAAAGACTGATAACTTTCAATAGTTAAGGCTGTTCTGGGGCTTCCAGCAGCTCATCGGTAACTTCCAAACGGCGCTCAGGGAAATCGCACCCTACGCTATGTTCAATAGCAGAAAAAGCCAAGTCGCGATCATAAGAAGCTACCACATAGGCTACACGAGCGTCATTTAAGCTTCTCAAGCTGTCCTGTACTTCTAAAGAAGTACCCAAACCGTTTAAGAAACGTTGGCGAGCCATATCACTGTACACCCAAGCAGCTTCTACACGTTTGCGAGCTGTTTGCAAAACTACCGCAGAGAGATTAAAGTCAATCCAGGCCTTCTCTACTTCCAAGCGAATACTGTTGCACAATTGATCGCGTGAAGCTTCCAGAGAACGAATCTGAGAATCAAGCTCAATCAGCTTTTGCTTTTTTAAGCCTCCATCCCAAACAGACCAATTTACATTTAAACTAAGCTGGTACATGCTGCAAGGATAAGTGCGATAGCCAGGAGAGAAGATGTAATCGGCAGCCAACATAACCTGAGGTAAATTGCTGCATTTTTCTGCTTCACGCACTTTCTCGGCTACTTCTATGCTGCGATCCAAACTCAATATTTCAAAACGGCGACGCATAGCCAATTCTTGCAAATCGGACAGACGACAGAGCGGGTCAACCTCTATAGCTTTAGGCGATTGAAAATACAAAGGCTCTGAACTTGCTTCACCAGTAACGCGTTCTTCCAAGTCGCTCAAAAAAGCCGCATTGGCAGTTTTGACACCGCTATAGCTGCGCTCTAATTGTTCGTGAGCTTCTGTCACTTGCAAGTCAGCTTGAATGACATCATAAAGGGCCATAATGCCTTGACGATACAAGCGCTTAGAGTCAGAAAGATTCTTCTCACAAACTTGCAAATTGAGCTTGGCTACATCAACTTGAGCTTCAGCCTTTAAGCAATTAAAAAAGTCCTTCTTAACTGCATAAGCCAAATCGTGTCTGACTGAAGCAGCGTCTAAAGCAGCCACCCCTATTTGTAAATAGGAGGCGGCGATTTGCTTTTCTACTTGACCAAAAGTAGTAAGCAAAAGTTGCAAAGAAGCATCCAATTGGTTGGTAAGAGCTTCCAGTGTAGTTCTGTTGCCGCTGACTTGCCTATTTTGCCAAGTAGTCTTATCACCGACTATAAATTTTAAGTTCTTTTGGGTTTTGTTCTGGCCATATTGAGCGTTGGCCTGAACAATTTTTTCGTCAGCTACTCTGACTTTGGAATTTTGGCGCATAGCTTTGCTAAGGCTACTTTCCAAAGTGTATGAGTCGACAGCACTGTTAATGTCAAACTTGTCACTTCCAGTAACGGAGCGTTCCATTTGACGCACAGCTCCGGAGCCGTCGATAATTTGCATTTCTAACAAACTCTTAGGCTCAGAGTTTTCTACTGTTTGGGAAGAGGGATCAGTTGTTTCTTCCGTATCATTAAATCTTGAAACATAACTGCTGGCCGGTGATTTACTTCCTTTAGTATCGCCGACTTTAGCAGAACAGGAAATTTTATTGGCAGATTTAATGTCTTCAGATGAAGGTGCTTTTACACTGTAGTTTGAGTCGACGGCGGTTCGGCCGCCTTTAGCCTCTCGGTCAACAGCACCGCCGTCCCCTGTATTGGCTTGAGCTAGCCCACCTAAAAAAAAGGCAAGCGACAGCCCAAGTGCTAGAACTCGCTTATTATTCATCTATTTTACCAATTGACAAAGATTTGGCCCTGCCTTTAGTGGAACTTCAGACTTAACTTGCAAACGCTATGCGATTTCATCGACCTAAGCAAAACACTAGCAACATTTTCATTAAATGCAATTTTTCGCCCAATAGCATCGCTCACAACGAGCTCCGTGCGCAAGGCGCGGAGGGCCAGACTTCCGCACCTTTAATTATTGCAAGTATTCGTCGGAATTTTGCACTTACTTTTGTTGGTTCCTCTTCAATGCCGTAGTTAAAAAAATAAAAAGCCGCTCAGAATTTTGTTCAAGCAATAAAGCCAGATTCTAAACGGCAATTTCTTTATATAACGCTTATAGCGTCAAGATTTAATAATCGGAGTTGCCTCCCGAACTATGGACATAGTCGCTAGATAAATCAGCACCAATCTTACCAGTATTAGGATTATCACTAATTTTACGCATGTACATGCCGCAGAAATAAGCTGTAGTAATAGTAGTCAACGGTATTGCAATCAAATTACCGACAATAGGAATAAAGCCGAGGAAGCCAAAAACGAAGTTCCAAAGAACAGGATAGAAAATAGCTGCAATATACAGCCCCTTATCCATTCCCGCAATTTGCATAATCCTAGAAAACTGAGTAACTACTAACCAACCATCATCTTCAGCCGTCAAACAAGTAACAGCCACGCCGAAACAAGCAACAATGATTGACGAAGCCAGAAGCAACAACACGCCAATTATACCGCCAATAGCCATGGCTCCTTCTTTTCCGGAAGCCATACAAGGTATAACGATTATCAAACCGAGGATCATGGGTAAGAACAGCAAGAGCATTTGCACCATTAAACGTAACCCATCCATATACAGTACGGCAAAATCATCCGATAAAACCAAGTCCGGAAGCTGGTCATTACCGTCACGTATAGAACGAATTATGCGCAAAGTATATCCGCACATAACAGGACTTGTGATAACAAAAACCGCACAAATGATCAGGATAGCACAAATTTTTATATAATTAGCCGATTTAAAAATGTAGTTAATTGTCCCTGCAAACTGCATATTCAATCCCTCCGCACAAGTAAAGTACAATAACCCTGTCTATTTCACCAACAACGCCGACTCTTCCTCCGCTCTATTAACTACGCTTACAATTAATGGACTCACGTTATAACACATTCTCGTTCAAATCGAAAATTATAATATTTTAGCCTACTCTTCCAAACTGCCCGGCATTAAAAAAGCCTTCTCTTCTAAAATGTCTTTCTCAAATAATTCATTTTTATGGTTGCGCATATAGTCACCGACCAACGAAGCCATAGCTATAAATACATAAGACTGAGCAGCTAAAAGAACAACCAACAACAACAAAAAGAATATACACACCAAAGCCATGCTTATCAGTGAAAATTTTAAAGCTGCAATACAAATGCCGACTCCCACTAAAATGGCAGGCATAAAGGTAACGGCACTTACAGCTCCTTGCCAAAACATATAAATAAGTACCAAGTTATAATACTCGGCCAAATGGCTGAAAGGCAACTTGAAAAAAGTACTGCAAACCAAAGGAAATTCACGCTCAGAGGCCCCACAAATAAGAAAAGCCGGAAAATAAACAAAATAACTCAACGTAGCCAAAGAGCAAAACAATTGACCAAAAGATTGCCAACCCAGCACAGCAAAGGCAATACCAATCACAAACAAAGGGACACCCAGGCTGATATAACACAACCAAAGTAAAACATTATCAGAACAGCAATTTTTAAAAGAGAACTCTGGAAATTCTGCTTCCTGAAGGCCATTTTTAGCCACAGATTTAGTTATCTCGGCCACATAACAAAGAGGGCCCACTATAGTAAAGATCAAGCAAGCGAGTAAGCCCCAAGTTTTCCAAAAGTCTGGCCTTTTAGTCGGCCAACTTACGTGAGTTGTATAGTCCACAAAATTTTCCTCACCTTCGCACCAAATTGTCAATAAAAAAACAAGTTATTCAAGAAGATAGTAACAGATTTCGGCAAATTTATGCATAACAAAAAAATAAAAAGCCTTATTTGTCCTCTTTCCTTCTCAGCTTTTCACTCTGGACAAAGGGCTAAAGTTATGCTAGAATACCCCCGCTATTGTGCATCTTCTTAACTCAATAGTTTTTTAGAAAGTCTTTCTCGTTCGTCCGGCTCCCCGGAACCGTGCGCAGAGAAGAGCACGGACATACAGGAGGAACAAAACATGTCCAGAGTTTGCGCTCATTGTGGCAAAGGCCCTTCCAGCGGCAATATGGTAAGCCACTCCAACCGTCGTACTCGTCGTCGTTGGCTTCCCAACCTTCAGAAGGTAGTCGTTATGGTTAATGGCGCCCCCAAGGCAATCAGAGTTTGCACTCGTTGCTTGCGTTCTTGGAAAAACAGTCAGGCTGAATAAGCTGACGCGCTCTTCGTTTTTTGGAAATTCGGCGCTATGGCTGAGTGTTTAGCCGGGCCGTTGCATAAGTCGGGGCGAGGCATAGCCGAAGTTGGCATTGCCGTCGCCCTGTCGCTTTTATTGGCCTTTTTTAATTTACCTATTTTGCCCAACGGAGGGCAAGTATCTTTAGACATGCTGCCTATAATGCTTTTGGCTCTCATGAGAGGCAGCAAACGCGGAATATCTGCGGGCTTTGTATATGGTTGTTTGCACTCTTTGCAAGAGCCATTTGTCGTTCATCCCCTACAATTTTTACTAGATTACCCTTTGGCATACGCAACATTAGGTTTAGCCGGTTTGTCTTTCCTGAGAGCTCATACTTTTTTAGCTATTATTAGTGGCGTAACGATACGCTTTTTATGCCACACCGTTTCTGGAGTAATCTTCATCGATGCTTTTCTAGGGCGACAAAATTTACCCACTTCTCCTTGGCTCTGGGCAGCAAGTTATAATTGTACATTTTTGCTACCTTCAGCTTTAGTTTTGTGTGTAATCATTCCACCTGTTAAGAAAGCTATGCAAAATTATGGAATCTTTGCAAAGTAGTCTTTTTACCCAGTTTAATCGTGCTTTCATTGTAGGCGGCGGCCCGGCACCAGCTCAAGGTTGGTTGCGAAGTCAATTCCTTCCCGGAGACTGTCTTATAGCAGCCGATCGCGGCGCAGCTTACCTGCAAGCAGACGGTTTGGTACCCGATTTATTGCTAGGCGATTTCGATTCGTTGCCTCCAGAATTGTTGCCGACTTTACAAAAAAGCTGTCGTCAATGTTTAGCTTTTCCTTGCGATAAAGATTATAGTGATCTGGAACTGGCTTTAAGAGCTGCCCACCATTTAGGATTTAGACACGCCATTGTGGCCGCCGCCCTTTATGGACGCCTCGATCATTGTCTTTTTAACGTTATTTCTGTATTGCAACTAGCTGATGAATTGGGCTTAGAAGCTTCTTTGGTGGCCCCAGATTGTCAAATATATCAATTGCAACAAAAGAAGCGCTCTTGGAGCGGTTGCCAGGGCAAATTGCTTTCCCTTATTTCACTAGACGAAGAAGCTGAAGTGAGTTTACAAGGAGCGAAATGGCCATTAGTTCATAGCAAGTTGCGTCGTTCTTCTACTAGAGGCTTATCCAATATTGTCATCGCCGACGAAGTTACTCTAGAGTGTCATCGTGGTCGCGTTATCGTTTTGCTGAGCGACGCCGAAAAGTAAAGAATAACTGATTTTTTTCTAATCTTCTTCGTAATTTATATGCAAAGATTCGTCTCCCAGCACTTCGGCAACTACAGTCTCTACTTGTTCGGGAGAAAATGGCTTAATTACAAAGCCACAAGCTCCTAACTCCATAGCTTGTTTTATATAATCTTCCATACCTAAAGCTGTAACCATCACTACTTTAGCCGAAGGATCGAAATCGAGAACTTGCTTTAAAGTTTCGATACCATCTTGCTCTGGCATAAGAATATCTAACGTGATCAAATCTGGCTTATAGTGCTCATACATTGTAACAGCGCGTCTGCCTCCATCCACTTCTATAACTTCACAGCCCATAGAAGTAATGACCTCTCCTAGCATCATACGCATAAACTTAGAGTCGTCGACAACAAAAACCTTATAAGCCACAGCCCATTAACCTCGCTGAGTTTTGCTTGGAGTATCGATAATAACAGTAACGGGGCCGTCATTTATCAAACTAACTTGCATATGAGCTTGGAATTGCCCCTCCTGAACAGTTAAGCCGGAGCGTTTAATCTGTTCAACAAAATAGGCATATAAGCGAGAAGCCTCTGCAGGAGGAGCTGAGTGACTGTAGCTAGGACGCAGCCCTTTGCGACAATCTCCATAAAGTGTAAATTGTGATACAACTAAAATTTGCCCGCCGATATCGGTCACACTCAAATTCATTTTTCCATCTTCATCGGAAAAAATGCGCAGGCGAGCGATTTTGCTAGCTAACCAGTCGGCTTCTAGCTCCGTATCGCCACAGTGAACAGCCACTAAAACCAACAAACCTCGGCCAATCTGACCGACAACTTCGTTATCTACCTCTACCTTTGAGTTGAGAACTCTTTGAACAACAGCACGCATATCGCTCGTATATTTCTTGTGAAAAATATACAAACCTTCCCCCCACAGGTTTGACCTCCTTATCTGTTTCTGGAACGAACGGCTGAGAAAACTCCCTTAACGCCACGCAACCTCTTAAGAGCTTCCTCCAATTGTTTATTGCCAGTAACTTCAACAGAAAGCTTGACTTTAGCTTTTTCTCCGGAAGTTAGGGCTTGACACGATTTTACATTGACTCTTATTTCAGTTAAGCAAGCCAGCAAATCACCTACCAAACCGCAGCGATCCCAAGCTTCGATCACGATATGCACCCAATAAGTTTTGCTAGCAGCTTGCATGGCACAACTATTCCAAGCACACTTAACAATGCGCTCCGGATGTATTGCCGCTAAATGGGCAAAATTAAGGCAATCGCGCCTATGTACAGAAACTCCACTGCCTACGGTAATGTAGCCAATAATCTCATCTCCGGGCACAGGCATGCAGCAACGAGCCATCTTGGTAAGAATCGTATCTACATTTTCTACAATTACTTCGTGGCCAGGCCCGGTGCGTTTGGTAACCTGTTGAGCATTTTCCGGCAGTGGGATTTCTGGCAAGGCCTCTTGTTTGGGCAACACACTTTGAATGCGACTGACCGCTTGTAAAGCCGAAGTTTCGCCATAACCGACACTAGCTAACAAATCGTCGCCAGTCAAAAAGCTCAGCTGATTGGCAGCTTGAAGCATAACTTCTTCGTTATTAAGCAAATCGGCTAAACGCAGGCGCTTAAGTTCGGCTTTAACGGCTTCACGACCACAAACGATATTCTCTTCACGCCGCTCTCTTTTGAACCAAGCGCGAATCTTACTCAAAGCCTGGTGGCTAGCACAAATTCTCAGCCAATCGCGCGAAGGTGTGCCGTTTTTGGCAGTTTTTATCTCTACTCTGTCGCCAGTATAAAGTTTGTAAGTTAAAGGCACCATGCGATCGTTTACTAAAGCGCCTACACAGCGATTGCCAACCTCACTATGTACTCTGTAAGCAAAGTCTATAGGCGTAGAGCCCATAGGCAAGTTGACTACGTCACCCAAAGGAGTAAAAGCGAATACTTCATTTGAAGGCACACTAAACTTAACATGTTCGCCCACTTCAGAAGATTCGCCACTCTCGCCACTACAATCGAACAGAGCCCTGATCCAGGGATAAAGCTCGGCAAAAACGTCACGTCTGCTCTTATCGGCACTAACTTTGCCTTCTTTATAGGCCCAGTGAGCAGCCACACCCACTTCGTTTACTTTGTGCATTTCAAAAGTACGAATCTGAATTTCTACCGGAACTTCATCGGGGCCTATTACAGTAGTATGCAAACAGCGATAATTGTTGGGCTTAGGGTGGGCAATATAGTCTTTTATACGCCCATTCATTGGTGACCAAAGCGAATGAACTAAGCCGAAAATCATATAGCAATCTTCAACCGTGGGCACTAAAACACGAATAGCGGCCAAATCATAAATTTCCGCTAAACTCTTATGAGAGCGCACCTTTTTACGATAAATGCTATACAAATGTTTGAAGCGGTACTCAAGTTCGTTTTCCACATGAAGTTCGGCCAGTTTTTCTTTCAAAGTAGCTACAATTTTATCCATAACCGCTACAAAAGTGGGGCGTACCGCTTCCAATTCCCGACTTAAATCGCGATATTCTTCCGGACTAGCATACTTAAAAGCCAAATTTTCCAATTCGGCCTTAAATTCCCAAACACCTAAACGTGAAGCGATAGGAGCGAAAATATCTAAAGTTTCGTTGGCAATAGTAGTTTGAACTTCAGGAGCGCAAAACTCTAAAGTGCGCAAATTGTGCAAGCGATCGGCAAACTTCACCAAGATAGCGCGCAAATCTCTGGCCATAACCAAGAAAATCTTGCGCAAGTTTTCATCGGCAGCTTCTTTGCCACCCAAACGGGTAAACTTTTTTGCCACTTCCTCTGATTTGCCGGAAGCTTTATTCTCCGCTTTTTTCGCTCCCTTCTTCCCGTTTTTCTTGCCGTCTTCTTTATTTTGTTCTTGCTTGGTTTCTTCTCGAGCGAATCGCTTGGTAAGATTGGTAACATCTCCAATAAGATCGCTTAATTCTTTATCAAAATGCTCTGTGACATACTCCAAACTAACACCAGTATTTTCCTCAACCAAGTCGTGGAGCAAACCAGTGCACAGAGTCGTGCAATCTAACCTGTATGAAGCCAAAATTTTGGTAACTTCTACCAAGTGCTCAATATAAGGATCGCCAGAAAGTCTGACTTGTCCATCATGAGCTCTAAAAGCTAAATCAAGCGCTTTTTTTAGTCTTTCTTGTCCTTTGTCGTCGATATAAGAAGTGCACTGAGATAACTCTTGCCAATATTTGTTTTCTAACTCTTGCTTCATAGGAGGCAAGATTTCACTCAATTCAGCTTCTTTTTTATTTAAAACCAGCTCCGTCTTTTTATCTGGCGCTTTTTTATCTTCACTCATTTTTTATTTTTAATTGTCCTCATGAAAATATTT
>SFMI01000043.1 GCA_004554425.1 Candidatus Saccharimonadota bacterium
CTATAGAAGCTGTAAATCTCAATGTGGCCATAGATACTCTAACTTCTAGCAAACTCAAAATTATTGAAATTGCTCCGCTGAAGTTTAATCCTCTGAGCTTTCTAAGCGACTTCAAAGCGCTAAAAAGAGAATCTGTGGTAATGATGACCAGGCGTATGGTTGCTTTAGTTAAAGGTGGTCTATCCTTAGACAAAGCTCTTACAGTATTGCAAGAGCAAGAGGAAGACCAGAAGCTTAAGCCGGTTTTATCACAAGTTCTTCATGATGTACGCGTCGGCTCTACTGTTTCTTGGGCTATGTCCAAGCATCCACAAGCTTTTGATACTCTCTATATATCTATGATTAAAGTAGGCGAAACTACTGGCGATATAGGTGCTTTGCTGGAACGTTTAGCTGACTTTTTAGAACGGGATTTAAGTATTAGACAAAAAGCCAAATCGGCCATGACTTATCCTATTCTTATCTTGGTAGTCAGCCTTTTGGTTATAGGTGGTATTTTCTTCTATATTATGCCACCCCTTTTAGGCGTATTTACCCAAATGACAGTAGGTACCGCCAACTTGCCTTTACCTACAAAGGTAATGTTCTTCCTGACCGATCTCACGAAAAATCCCTTAACTTATCTGACGATAGCTCTTATAGCAGTTTATTACTTCTTCTTTGTACGCCCGTATCTGGAATCGCCCAGTGGCAAATTCAAATATGATAAGTTTAAGCTTACCGCTCCTGTCTTCGGAGAATTAAATAAAAAACTTTTAGTTGCCCAGTTTTGCCGTATTCTTTCCACTTTGCTGAGTACCGGCGTTCCGGTAGTAAAAAGTTTGGAAATCTTAAAAGATTTTTCAGGTAATGACTATTTCAAACAAATGGTCATTATGCCGCTTATAGATGGCATAAAAGAAGGCCAATCAATGTCAGCCATCCTTGAAGAAGACGGTTTCTTCCCCACTATGGTTCAAAGCATGATGGCTGTAGGTGAAACAACTGGTGAAATGCCGCGTATGCTAGCCCGCGTCTCTGACTTTTATGACAAGGAAGTCATTTATGCTTTAGAGAGCATGCTCAACTTGGTTGAGCCGATTATGATCGGTGGTATGGGTATGTTGGTTTGCTTTATTCTCTTATCAGTATTTTTACCTCTCTATCAAGCTATCATGAATATGAGCGCTTAAATAGAGAAAAGCGTTAGAACGCATCGGCTCTTTACAGCGAATAATAATAAGAAGAAGATACCTGTCTCATTATTTTGGGCAGGTATTTTTATTTATATAATATATGCAAAAAAAGAGTAACCAGCAAGACAAAAAAAGAGCCGCCAGCCAAAGGCTGACAGCTCCTTTTTCTAACTATCTATCGGTATATGCTTTTTCAAGCAACTACCGCTAAGATTAGCAGAAGACTTACTTAATAACGCTAGCCATGTCGACTTTGCGCATCTCGCGGCAGTTAGGC
Source organism: Candidatus Saccharimonadota bacterium (assembly GCA_004554425.1). GTDB lineage: Bacteria > Vulcanimicrobiota > Xenobia > Xenobiales > Xenobiaceae > Bruticola. The sequence continues at coordinate 1,453 of SFMI01000043.1, forward strand.
CACCAGTCGAAGGACTTGAAGGTCTGACCGTTGCGCACGAAGGTGCTGGCATAGTTGTTGTGGCTGACTTTGATGGAAGTGATGCCAAGTTCGTCTAAGGTCTTGAGCTCGTTGGCTTCGGCGATACCGTTAGCATTGACGTCGGTCCAAACTCTGAGCTCTTTGAGCTCAGCGCCTTCGAGGGATCCGCTGTTGTCAACATCTAAAGAGGCCATCTCTTCGTAACCGTTGTCGAAACCGTTGGCAATACCGAAGAGGTTGGTTCCCTTTACGCTACCATCGGCGTTAGGACGGCAGAGTAAACCATCGTTGGCGCCTACCCACTCAGTCAGAACAGGGAAGCCGTTGCCGAAGAAGTCGAAAGCGACTACCTTGTCACTGAAGCTGTCGTGAGCCAAGTACTGACCGTTGGAAGCTTCGATCTTACCATCGCCATCTAAGTCCAAAACGATAGGGCTGTAGACACGGGTGGAGTTCATCTGGTAAACAACAGTCTTGGTACCAGTCTTGGTAGTGGTGTTGGTTACGGTATCCTGGGTGATGTGATCTCTCTCATACACGTGGTTACGGGTATAGTAGTCATCACGAATCTCGTTGATGGTGGCTTTACCATTAGCAGTGTAAGCATTGAAGATAGAATCGGGGTCACCGACCAAGATCGTACCGGGCTCGTAAGTAGTACCAGTGTAAGTGAGCTTGCTACCATCATAGGTAGTGGTCATCTTAGACTTGTTCTCTTTATATTCGGTGTACTTGTTGGTGGTGTTCTTCTGTCTGCTGCTGGAAGTGCTAGTTTTTACGCTGCCGCTCTCAGAGCTACTCCAGCCAGAGTAATTATAAGAGCTGCCCATGTACTTAGAGTTATTCAAATGGTACATGGTGTTGAGCTGTCCACTAGTCACACCATAACGGTTCTTCTGACGATCGAAACCATAGTCTCTCAAGTTGCTGGAAACCCAACCTTTAAGAGTGCTAACATCGGAAGGATTGGTGGTAGTATACTCATAGGTCTTAGTTTCAGACCTGTGATCACTGTTACCATTAATCTTTCCGTAGTATGTCACAGTACCCTTGACGATGTACTTAGTACCGCCACTCTTGTCGACAGTTTTGTTTACAACCTTGTCGTTCAAGTGCTTTTCGTTGGTAACGTAAGACTTGGTATCGGTGTAGTTGTTGCGAACAGTAGTATTAACGGTAGTAGTGCTTCCACCGGTAACATCAGTTACACCAGCGGTAGCGGGAACAGCGAATAGACCTACAGCTAGAGCGGTAGCTAGAATACCATAACGATAATTCATAGTCTTTCCTCCATTACAGATACGCTAATATATTAAGGCTCCTCCCCCAGAGCTCGATTGCCTAGAAACTCTTCCGTGCCTTCATTATACGCGGATTTGAGATGGTATGCTATATGTTTTATCAAAAAAAACGTATTTTTCTGCAAATAAAAAAAGCAATATGTTAATTTTTATATAAGTAAACTATATGATGCCATTTATCGTATAAATACAATATGTTTAATATTTATACTTACAAAACCGTCATTTATAATAGCACATCACCTTATTAGCAATTAAACTAAAAACAGTTTTTATTTATAATTAGAGTGCCATTTATGCGACAACAGACTATACACTTTTTGCTAAGTTATGGATTGAGAAAAAAATAAAAGCGCCCCTTGCTGTTGTACTTAAAGCGAACTAGGCACTTATTGGTACCAAATTGTAGCAATTAAGTAAAAACAGCGACAGAGCGCGATATAGGAAATAAGCCTATATAATTTTTACGCAGAAAAAACTAAGCGGCGTCGATGCCGAAGTTGGCACACAGAGCGGCTAAACCACCGTTGAAGCCTTCACCGATAGCCTTAAAGCGCCAGTCGCCTCCTTTGCGGTACAGTTCGCCAAATACGATGGCAGTTTCATTACTGAAGTCTTCCTCTAAATCGTAGCGCGTAACTTCCTTGTTATTTGAGTCGTCAACGATACGTACATAAGCATTGGAAACCATACCAAAGTTTTGACCACGAGGGCCGGCCTCGTGAATCGTTACGGTGAAGGAAATACCGGTAATATTCTGAGGGACTTTGTCCAAATCGATGACGATCTCTTCGTCGTCGCCTTCGCCGTCGCCAGTTCTGTTGTCGCCCATGTGCTCGACAGAGCCAGAGGGATGGAGCTTGTTATTATAAAAGACGAAGTCGGTTTCGGTAGTGACTTTACCATTAGGGCCGGTTAAGAAAGCGGCAGCATCTAAGTCAAAATCGTATCCACCATCGTACTTGTTGGTGTCCCAGCCAAGACAAATGCGAACTTTTTTCAAACTGGGGTTCTCTTTAGATAAATTAACTCTTCCACCCTTGCTCAAACTAACTGCCATGGTTTAGTCCTCCTCTATTTAGACCTTGCACCTTCATTGCATTATTCGTGGTAATAAACATATACTCAAAAAAATACAGCTGAGGGCACTTTCAGGAATACAAACTGAATAGCCTGTATTTTCGTTGCCTTAGAATATCTTCCTTTTTTTGGTAAGAGAAAAAAATCAATATAAAGAATAAAAAAAGAAAAATGTACCAAAAAAGGCTGTTCTACGTTTTACCAACGAAAACAGCCTTTTATAAATAGTTTATGTCAAACTTTTATTTGCTATGGTGCATGATAACTTTACGAATCATATCGATAGGAATGACCAAGAAAGCTAAACCAAGGCACACAGCCCAAGTTTGCATAGTAAGAGGCTCAACGCTTAAAGCAACTCCACCAAATTCAACAAAGAGGAATTGGATGATGAAGATAGCGACCATAACCAACAAGAAGTTAAGGTTAAGGCCCAAGCCCTTAAAGGTGTTGATATGCTCAGTCCTAGCATTGAAACCGTTAAAAGTAATAGCCATCATGAAAGTAGCAAAGAGAGCCGACTTCAGATAAGTAGTATCGGGATCGGTAATATTGATGCAGCCGAACCAATCCCAAACTGTCGGGCAGAAGCGGATCGCTAAGCAAAGAACGGTAATATAGAATGCGCTGATAAGCACTTCTATAAACATATCCTTGCTGACAATACTAGCCGAACGAGGAATAGGCTTCTCTTGCATATACTCTTTCAAAGCAGGTTCGCTACCGAAAGCAATGGCCGCTAAAGTATCCATAGCCAAATTGACTAAGAGCAACTGAATTACGGTCATCATTACGTTTTCACCCATCATCGGGCCGATGAAGCAAGTGAGTACGGCAGCTACGTTTACAGTAAGCTGGAAGATGAGGAACTTGCGGATGCTCTTAAACATCGTACGGCCGTAAAGAATGGCCTTTTCGATAGATAAGAAGTTGTCATCCAAAATAGTAATATCGCCAGCTTCTTTGGCTACTTCAGTACCGCTTCCCATAGCGAAACCAACGTCGGCTTTTTTCAAAGCGGGAGAGTCGTTGACGCCGTCACCGGTCATACCTACAACTAAGTTAAGCTCTTGAGCAATGCGCACTAAGCGACTCTTGTCAGTAGGCAAAGCGCGAGCAATAACGCGCAGGTTGGGCAAGATCTTTTTGAGCTCTTCGTCGCTCTTCTCGCCCATTTCTGCTGAAGTTAAAGCAACGTGCTCAGGCTGGGTAAGTAAGCCAGCTTCTTTAGAAATAGCTACAGCGGTTTCTTTACGGTCACCAGTAACCATGACAACCTGGATGCCGGCATTTTGTACTTCTTTGATGGCGTCTATAGCTTCTTGACGTACGTTGTCACGAATGCTGATAACACACAATAAAGTGAGATTCTCATCATCCTTTTCGCCATCGACTTTAGCTACAGCCAGCAAACGCATGGAGCGTCCAGCTTGAGTATCAATGTAGGAAGTAATGGTCTCTTTATCAGTGAAAGGCTGAACGATACCATTTTCGTCGACAAAACTATTGCAACGAGCGATAATCTTTTCCGGAGCGCCTTTAACGAAAGTAACCAACTTACCGTCGCGATGAACGGTTACACTGGAGCTCTTTTTATTGGAATCGAAAGCGTTGAAAACTTTGACGCTACTCTTATCAATAGATTCGGCTTCTTGAGCTTCAATTAAGTAGGCCATCAAAGCGCGGTCGGTGCTGTTGCCGCCGATAACGTTGCCATTGCTAGCAGAAGCACTATTGTTGATACCAACACCAGCTACGATGTCAGTACGCAAAGCCACATTGACTTCACTTAAAGAAGAGAAAGTTTTGACTACATTTCCAGTAGCCATTTCCACTACGGAAAGGCGGCCTTCGGTGATAGTTCCGGTCTTATCGCTGAAAAGTAAGCTTAAACTACCGGCAGTTTCCAAACCGTTAATTTTGCGAACCAACACATTATCTTTGGCCATTTTTAAACTCTGGAAAGAGAGCAAAATGGAGGTAAGCATGGGCAAACCTTCGGGAACAGCGCAAACGATAATGGTAACAGCTACGGTGATAGCGTTGATAAGCAACCTGACCCATTCATAAAAGCCCTGGGGAAGATCACCGGAAATGAAAGTCTTGGCCAAAATGCCCAAAACGATAGCGATAGCGCCAATATAACCGAAAGTGGAGATCTGCTGAGCCAATTTGCCAAGTTTAACTTGCAAAGGAGTCTCGCGAGTATCTTCCTGAACTTCCAAGGCCAATTCACCGAAGAGAGTCTTATCGCCGACAACCTTAACTTCCATATGAGCTTCGCCGCCGCAAACTACGGTGCCGCGGTAAGCATAATGGAGGTTAAGTAAGTCTTTAATGTCGTATTTTTTCTCGGATTCATCAGCTACAGGTCGTTTGGTAGCTTCCTCGGTCTCGCCATTCAAAGCAGCTTGATCGACTTTAAGTTCGCCTTCAACGATTTCACCATCGGCGGGAAGCTTGTCACCAGCCTGGAGGAAGACAATATCGCCAACTACAATTTCGCTGACATGAACTTCGCTGAGTTTGCCATCACGAATGACTTTAGCCATTTCTTTGGCTTCTTCTTCAGCTTTCAAAGCAGAGGCTTTACCTTCTTGCTTACTTTCACTGATAGAAGACACACCATTAGCAATGATAATGGCTACTAAAATGCCAACAGGCTCAAACCACTCAGCCTGTTTCATAAACCACAGCGCTAACTGAATAAGTAAAGCGACGCAAAGAATAATGATCATGGGATCCTTGAAGCCTTCAAAGATCTTTTTCCATAACGGATCCGGCGGAATTTGCGTTAATACGTTAGATCCGTATTTTTTCCGACTCGCCTCAACCTGAGACGCAGTCAAACCTTGTTTAAAACTCATAAAGGATGTTGTTACCTTCCTGATTTTTTGACACGACAAAACAGCTGACTGACCAGAATGCGGCACACATATGACCGCTTACAAAAACGCGAAGCGCCGATTGCAGACATTTAAGCCTTCATTTCATAAAAAATCAGCCGACCCAAGCTTTATTCTATGCCTATTCTTTAACTACTTTTATTTTTTCAAAAAAAAAGATATGATTTAGCTCTCCAAGAGAAAAAGGTACTCACTGAAAGAAATGACCAACAAGTAACCGAAGCCTAAGTTAAAACCTAAACAAAGCATAAACATATCAAAGAGAGAAATAAGATAAGGATTTGGCCCTCAAAAGTAGAAAGTTCTAAGGGGCGTTTTTTAGCATCGAAATCAACACCTGGCAAAAAAGTATCACTTAAACAAACGGAGCAGGCACAATGGAAGTACAGCGTGGTTTCAGGGATAAGCTTAGCAAACATATCGATACCAATAGTGCTTTTGAAGTAATAATACAGACAATAGGCAATGCCGAGTACGATTACAGCTGTTTCGGGGTGGATGCTCAAGATAAGCTGTCAGATGATCGCTATATGGTTTTTTATAACCAGATTTCTTCCCCTAAAGGAGAAGTGAGCTACCAAGGCGACAACCGCAGTGCCAAATTTATTGTGAAGCTAAATAAGTTGCCTGATTTCATAAATAAACTTGCCTTTACAGTAAGTATCGATGGCGACAGCGATATGAGTGCGATTCAATCGCACCAGATTTCTATTGTGCAAAATGGGCGCACTGTACTTAACTTCAAACTTAGAGGAAGCGATTTTAGAAAAGAAACTTCTCTCATTTCGGCGGAAATTTACCGAAAAAGCGAATGGCGTTTTGCAGCTATAGGCAGCGGCTTTAACGGTGGTTTGGGAGATTTGCTGCGCAATTATGGAGGCGAAGAAGAAACTGAAGAGCAACCGGCTCAAACTTCTGCTCCAGCTGCGCCACGTCCTCAGCCAAGTAAACAAGTAGAATCACAGCCACAAAGAAATGCACAGCCGAGCCGAGCTACAGCTGCACCTACTCATGCCCCACGAGCTTTTACCCCGGCAGCAGGAGTTTCTCGCCCAGCAAAACCTGCCACACCTATAAATGACGCTATGCTCAACGGAGCTGTGCAAAATTTGAGAAAAGTTTTACCAAGCTTGAACTTGGCCCAGTGTAGCGCCCGTATAGTTTTAGCTATCGAAGCCTCTCAACAGACGGCAAAATATTTTTCTGATGGTTCTATGCAAAATTTGATAACTAAAGTGCTTCCTTTAGCTATGCAATTTAGTAATAACGCCCAATTAGAGTATTGGCTCTACGGCAGTCGTCCCAAAAAGATGTTCCCTATCGGAGAAAGAAATTATGCTTCTGCTATTCCTAACGATTGGGGCAGTTTGATGTGGTCTTTGGGAGAAAACAAATCAGAGACTACAGCTATGACTGAGATTTTATCAAGTTGTCAGCCTTTTAATATGCCTTCTTACATTTTATTTATAACTAGTGGAAATGCAGCTTCAAATAGCCAAATAGAACAAATGGTTACCCATTCATCACAGTTCCCTGTATTTTGGCAATTCTTAGGTATGGGCAACAATCGATACGGAATCTTCGAAAATATCACCAATTTGTCTGGCTCAACCATATGTAATACCAAATTTGCTGCTATCAGTGGTTTTTCTCAAAACTCTACTCCTGAGCTATACAAATTTTTGTTGAGTGATTTTGCCAAGTGGCGCAAAGAAGCAGCCAAATTAGGCATAGTCTCTTAGTATCAGTATCCATCTGGCTTCAAACATTATTCAGAAGATATTAAAAAGAGGGCAAAATGGAAATACAGCGCGGCTTCAGAACCAAATTAAGAAATTGTATAGATATTTCTCAAGAGTTTAAGTTAGAATTTCAAATTTCTGGCCCGGTGCAATGTAGCTACTGTTGCATAGCTGTAACGCAAGAAGATATTCCTTATTGCAGCGATTATATATTATGGAGCGGTCATACTAGTTCGCCTAAAAATGAGATAATTTACCAGGATATAGAACAAGGCGCTGCTTGTACTATAAATTTGCCGCTCATGCCAGCTCAAATAAAAAAGCTAGTTTTCCTTATAAACATTGAAGATAGTCATGTTATGAGCGACATAGCTTGGCAAAAAGCCGAACTTAAGCAAAATGGCAAGAGCATTTTCGTTTTTCATCTTCAAGGCAGCGATTTTAAACGAGAGAAACTAATCGTATGCTGCGAAGTTTATAAAAAGAGCAACGAGTGGCGTTTAGCTGCTTTAAGCTGTGGCTACAACAAAACCATAAGTGAGATTGTTGAAGAAAAGAGAGCTAGTTCGGCTATTGGTGTGCTTAATACAAACAAAGCCGATTATTCCACTTATTTTTCTAACAAGCAAAAACAATTGAAACCGCGCCAAACAGCTCTTACCATAAAAGGTCGTATTTTAGCCGAGCCTTTTTCCGCAAATATTAAAGATAAAGAGAAGAGTACTTCTCCTAAGATATTACCAACAAAAGTAATACCTCTCCCTATCAAAAGTAAAAAGAAAAAATATTAACCTAATTTATGTCTAATTCATAGTGTAAGCAAACGACTGGAAAGGATTATATTTATGAACATACAGCGCGGATTCAGAGACAAATTGGAAAAATACCTTGACGTAAGACAAGCCTTCCAAGTAGTGATGGATATAAAAGGGCAAGCTGAATATGACTTTTGTTGCTTTGGCGTTGATAAGAACGAGAAACTTTCCGATGACCGCTATATGGTTTTCTATAACCAACCTACTTCTCCAGAAAATGAACTCAGCCTCAGCCAAACCGGCGGCCGCGCCGAATTTACCGTTGACTTAAGTCGGCTGCCAGATTTTATAAACAAGATAGTATTTACAGCCAATATAGATGCCAATAGCTCAAGTTGTATGGGTAAAATAACATCACATGAAGCGTATGTGATACAAAACGGTCAGCCAGTACTGGAGCTTAGGCTTACGGGCAAAGATTTTACCAAAGAAAAAGCTATTATTTCTGTTGAAATTTACAAAAAGGATGTCTGGCGTTTAGCAGCCATAGCCAGAGGCTTCTTCGGTGGACTGGGAGATTTATTGCGCAATTTTGGCGGAGAAGAGCTTGTGGAAAGCAACTCTACACAAGCTAATTCAGCAGCAGAACTTCCTTCTCCTCAGCCAGTCGTTACCGAAATGCCTTCAGAAAAGTCGCCTGAACCGTCGGCTAAGTTTAAGATTTCTTTAGAAAAAAAGATAGAAAAAGAAGCTCCACAATTAGTTTCTTTGGCTAAAACATTTACAGTTTCACTTAAAAAGAACAAACTTGAAGATTGCCGAGCCAAAGTTGCTTTAGTATTGGATATGTCAGGATCTATGTCATATCGCTATCAAAGTGGTATGGTTCAAGAATTCGTCAATCGGGTTGTACCTGTAGCTGTTCAGTTTGACGATGATGGTGAATTTGATTGCTGGTTCTTCGGTGACAGTTACAAACGAGTGCCTTCTATCAACTTGCGCAACTATAAAGATGCAGTTCCCGAGAATTGGTTCAATATGATGAGAGACTTGGGATTTTTAAATAACGAGCCAGAAGTAATGTTAGATGTTTTGAGCACTTTCAAAGACTCTAAAGAACCTGTTTACGTTATTTTCCTTAGCGATGGCGGCATAAGCCAAACACAAGAGATTCAAAAAGTTCTGATCGAATCATCTAAATACCCTATTTTTTGGCAATTTGTAGGTATAGGCGGTAAAATGTACGGTATCTTGGAGCAACTTGATACTATGCCCGGTAGATATGTCGATAATGCCAATTTCTTTGCTTTAGATGATTTACATGATATTAGTGATGTAGAGTTATACGATCGTATGCTTAAGGAATTTCCTCTTTGGCTTAAGGAAATAAAAAAGCTAGGTATGATTTAGTTCAGAAGTAAAACTATTTAGTAGGAAGCTTTTGTTCAGAAAGGAACTGATAATTTTATGGATATGAAACGCGGTTTTAGAGATAAGTTAGAAAAATACTTAAACTTACAAGAGAGTTTTGAAGTAGAGATGAGCGTTAAGGGAAAAGCGGTCTACGATTATTGTTGCTTTGGCGTAGATTCTGAAGACAAGCTTTCCGACGATCGTTATATGATATTTTATAATCAGCCTTTTTCTCCCAAGAGAGAGATAAGTTACAACCGAGTTAATAATTCCGCCATTTTTACTGTAAAATTATCTGCTCTTCCCACTTCCATTGAGCGCATTGTTTTCACTGTCAGTATAGATGGCAGCGGAACTATGGGAAAAATCGATCATCACAAAGTTTGCCTCAAACAGAAGGGCCAAGAGGTTCTTTCTTTGCTTTTGCAAGGCCAAGATTTCAAGTTAGAAAAAGCTATTATCTCTTTGGAAATTTACCGCAAAGGAGTTTGGCGCGTAGGCGTTATTGCTCAAGGCTTTAACGGCGGCTTAGGTGATTTGTTGCGCAGTTACGGCGGCGAAGAGCTGGTAGAAGCTACCGATACGGTAGTTCCTATTCCCCAGATAAGTAATTCTTGGGCAGCCAATACAAGCTTGAGTACCAATTTACCAACTTCTGCCCCAGCACGCCCTTCAGCAACCAGCACTCAGCCAACCAACAGGCAAGCCTTCCAGCCTTTACCTAATCCGAAACCAGTAGCCAACTTAGAAAGTGCTCCCAACCTTCCTCAATCGGTAGCAGCTGCTAGAGCCGCCGGCCCTACTCCTTCTTGGTCGACGGCCACCCCATCATCTGTAGCTGTTTCACCTTCTCCTTCGTCGCACTCTTCAGCACCTTCACCAGCACAATCGCCCTCCACCAACCAAACAGCAAGTGCACGGCCGGCAGCTATGGACAAAATAGCAACAATGACGCCAGCAGTTACGCTTAAACCAGCAGATAAGGAAGCTCCCGCTACCCTGAGTACTTCTCATACCCTTAAGCCTGTAAGTTTGAAAAAGGGCCAAAAAGTCAGCTTGGAAAAAACTGGCGGCGGACAATTGAAAAAAGCTATGATCGGCTTAGGTTGGGATGAAGCTGAAGAAGTTAAAAATTACTATGACAATTTTGACTGTGACGCTTCAGTTATAGCTTGCCAAGGCAGTCGTTTAGTACGCCATGAAGACTTAGTTTACTTCCAAAACTTGCATCATGATTCCGGCTGCATTGTTCACATGGGAGATAACTTAACTGGCGAGGGCGAAGGCGATTGCGAGCAAATTTACATAGATCTTGACAATTTACCAAAAGTGTACGATCGTTTAATAATAGTTGCTAATATTTATCAAGCCAAGAGGCGACAGCAGCATTTTGGTCAGATAAATAATTCCTATATCAGGATTTGCGACGCCGACGCCAACAAGGAATTATGTCGTTTTGAGCTCACTAATAAGTGTAACGGTATGACAGCCATGATCTTCGGAGAGTTGATACGTACGGGAAACGGCTGGGAATTTAAAGCTCTGGGAGAAGGAACTCAGGATGGCTCTATCAGAACTTTGGCTCGTAGATGTATGGAAAACATCTGGAAAAGCCCGGTTTATTGACAAGAAATAGATAGGCATAGGTGAAAGGCATAGAAAAAAAGATGGCTTCTCAAAATGTTAAAGCAAATGAATCCCTAAATAGTAATTGCCAAGACAATATCAATGTAAGCACTTCAAATGCTGTAGATGCCAAAACCAGCACAGCAGGAGCATTTGCTTCGAGCAACGACGACAATTTTGAGTGTCATTTTTCCGAGCATACCTCAGGGGCCACCCGTTTAAATGCTGTAAGAGCGGCCAAGCAGTGGCCTGTAAAATTGAAACTTGTGCCAGATAAGGCAGAATTTTTCGATGACTCCAAGTTGCTCTTGGCCGCCGACTGTGCATCTTGTACTTATGCCTCTTTCTATAAAGATTACATCCATGGGCGCACTGTTCTGATAAGTTGTCCCAAGTTTGATAGCCAAAACTGCTGTCAAAAATTGAGTCAAATTTTGCAGAACAACAACATTAGAAGCTTAATGGTTGTACGCATGGACGTTCCTTGCTGTGCACCTTTGGAACAAATGGCTATAGAAGCTCTTAACAACAGCGGAAAATTTATTCCTTGGCAAGTAGTCAAAATTTCTACCAACGGAGAAATTTCAGAGCAGAGGTAGCTTGGGGCAAAATGGGAAAAATATTACGCCGCAAAGATATACAAATTGATGAGGAACCTACTCGCCCCAAAAAGAGCAAAGCAACTGATACTGCTCTAAAGCCTAGCTCTTGTGAAAAAAAGAATCGGGCAGAGTTGGCCTCAAAGCGTAAAGAACAAATCTTGGAAGCAGCTTTGCGCGTTTTTGCTCGTTCTGGTTCAAAACAAGCAACCAATCAGGCCATAGCTAAAGAGGCAGGTTTTTCTTCGCCGGCTCTCATTTATCACTATTTTACCGATCGCCAAGATCTTTTAGTTCAAGTGGTAAGGCGCTTTCATCCTATCGTCCATTTCTTAGAAGAAGCTGAACGACAAAATTTAAATAAAACTCCTTTTAATTTGCGAGACTATCTACGCAAATTGGCAGAAGCTTTATCCGCCATAAACCAAGACAGAGAGAAATGCGCTTGTTTTCGAGTGATCTTTGGCGAATCGTTAAGCCATAGCAGTATACTCGATAAGGTAATGGAAGATGATATAACTAATCAAATTACCGGCTACTTAAATAAGTTATTTGCTAAAGCTCAAGAATTGGGTATTATTCGCCGTGATTATTCTGCCATGCAACTGGCCTACAGTTTTAGCGGTCTCTTTAGCGTTCAGTTTATTCACGTTTGCTTGTTAAACCAGGTTGATTTTAAGTTGGATATGGATATGCAAATTGATTGCTTCTTAAATGGAGCACTAGCTAAAGATGTATGAGCATTTTCCCATTGCTATGTGGCTTATTGACGGATCCTTTTGGTCCGTTGGTTTATTCTTTTGGGTACTTACATACATAGTCGCACCGCTTGCCGCTAAAAAGAGAGGTAACAGCGTTTCTGGAACACCAGGAGTAGCTTTTTTGTGTTTTTTGGCAGCTTCATTAAGCCCTGCCGCATCGGTATTCAGCAGAACTGCCATCTGGTCTATAAATGCGCCT